>CAMWKV010000009.1 GCA_947174915.1 uncultured Porphyromonadaceae bacterium
CACCCTCACCCTCCCCATCTCCGAAGCATAGTCCCGGTCGACGGAAGCTCCATAGCAAGCTCACGGCTGCGAGTTCGTATGAGCCGAGGACCTTGTGTCACCGGAAGAGCCGGTTACGGCTCGTGCGTGTGGGAGGTGTTTGTCTATGGGTTTGAACGTGATTTGCCGAAGCTTCAGATTTTTTTGACAAAGGGGTGGGGAATTCCGAAAAAATTGCTAAATTTGTGGGAATTTGCCCCATAGCCCAATGATAGACCACGATAACAACGAAAATTTACCTGAAGATCTGACCCCCTCCGAGGAAGGCGCCACTGAAGACGCCCTGTCGGCTGACGCTGAGCTTGCTTCTGCACAGGATGGCGAGGCTGCCGTTGAAGCTGATGCAGCCCTTGCAGCGGGGGATACCCTTGCTGATGTTGAGGATGATACCGCTGAGGATGTGCCGGTGGAGGCCGAGGTGCGTAAACCGTACACTACGCCCGAACAGGTGGACAAGTATCACCTCAGAGGTATGTACCAGACATGGTTCCTCGAGTATGCATCTTATGTGATTCTCGAACGAGCCGTGCCGCATATCGACGATGGCCTTAAGCCTGTGCAGCGTCGTATCCTGCACGCTATGAAGACTATCGACGACGGTCGATTCAACAAGGTGGCGAATATCGTGGGTACCACCATGCAGTACCATCCGCACGGCGACGCATCCATCAAGGACGCCCTCGTGCAGCTCGGTCAGAAGGACTTGCTGGTGGAGACGCAGGGTAACTGGGGTAATATTCTCACGGGGTCGGCTGCCGCTGCCGCCCGTTATATTGAGGCGCGTCTGTCGCTCTTCGCCTCCGAGGTGCTCTTCAATCCCAAGGTGACAGAGTGGACGATGAGTTATGACGGCCGCAAACGCGAGCCGGTGACACTGCCGGCGAAGTTCCCCCTCCTGCTCGCGCAGGGTGCCGAGGGTATCGCCGTGGGTCTGTCGTCGAAGATCCTGCCTCATAATTTCAATGAAATCCTCGATGCCGCTATCGCTTGCGTGCGCGGCGAGCATTTCGACCTCTATCCCGACTTCGTCACCGGCGGCCTCATCGACGTGAGCCGCTACAACGACGGTCGTCGTGGCGGTGCCCTGAAGGTGCGAGCCAAGATAGAGAAGATAGACCAGCGCACGCTCAATATCACCGAGCTGCCTTTCGGCAAGACCGCCGAGGCTCTTATCGACAGTATCCTCAAGGCCTTCGAACGCAATCAGATAAAGATACGCAAGGTGGAGGACAACACCTCGTCGTCAGCCTCGATACTCGTGCATCTGCAGCCGGGCACCTCGTCCGACAAGACCATCGACGCCCTCTACGCATTCACGGACTGCGAGGTCAATATCTCGCCGAACTGCTGCGTGATACGCGAGGACAAGCCTTGCTTCCCCGGCGTGAGCGAGATTCTGCACCACAGCGTGGAGACAACTAAGAAAATCATCGAAAGCGAGTTGCAGGTGGTACTCGGCGAGGACCGCGAGCAGCTGCTTTACGCCTCGCTGGAGAAAATTTTCATCGAAGAACGCATCTACAAAGACCCCGAATACGAGCAGGCTGCCACCCTCGACGATGCCGTGGCGCATATTGACAGCCGTCTGGTGCCCTTCAAACCGACCTTCACCCGCGAGGTGACGCGCGAAGATATTCTCAAACTGCTCGAAATCAAGATGAAACGCATCCTGCGGTTCAACTCCGACGATGCCGAGCGTGCCATACAGGCGCTCAAGGATCGCATAGACGACACCCTCGACCGCCTCAACCGCATCGATGATGTCACCATCGAATGGTACGAGTATCTCAAGAAAAAATACGGCGACAACTACCCGCGCCGCACGCAGATACGCAACTTCGAAGTGATACAGGCCGCCACCGTGGCCGAGGCCAGCGAGAAACTATACTTCAACCGCGAGGAAGGTTTCATCGGCACGGCACTGAAGAAGGACGAATTCGTCTGCAACTGCTCGCCCATCGACGACGTTATAATCTTCTACCGAGACGGCCGTTACAAAATCACCCGCGTGCAGGAAAAACTTTCCGTGGGTAAGAACGTGCTGTATATCAACGTGTACAAGCGCAACGACAAACGCACTATCTACAATGTGATATATCAGAACGGCCGCGGCGGCATATACTATATGAAGCGTTTCGCCGCCACCGGCATGACGCGCGACAAAGAGTACAATCTCACCCCCGGCCTCCCCGGCACGCGCGTGGTATGGTTCACCGCCAACCCCAACGGCGAGGCCGAAGTGGTGAAGGTGACCCTCAAGCCGAAGCTACGCCTCAAGAATCTATCCTTCGAGGTGGACTTCGGCAAGCTCGCCATCCGCACCCGGTCGGCTATCGGCAACCTTGTGACCAAGAACGAAGTACAGCGCTTCTCCCTCAAGGAGCATGGAGTGTCTACCCTTGGTGGCCGGCAGGTATGGTTCGACCCCGATGTGCTGCGTCTCAACTATGACGGTCGCGGCAACTATCTGGGCGAATTCGCCGGTACCGACCGCATCCTCATCGTCACCACTACCGGCGAGTATTACACTACCGGCTTCGACGTCACCAATCACTACGATGACGACATCCTGCGCATAGAGAAGTTCCGTCCCAAGACCGTCTGGACCGCCGTCCTCAACGATGCCGACCAGGGCTACCCCTATGTGAAGCGTTTCGAATTCGAGGACAGTGCCAAGCGTCAGCGCTTCGTGGGAGAGACGGAGAAGTCGACCCTCATCCTGCTCACCGATGTTGAGAACCCCGAGTTACAACTCAATTTCGTCGATGAGGCACGCGTGCCACAAGTAATTGATGCAGTGGAGTATATCGGTGTGAAGTCGGCCAAGGCTCGCGGCAAACGCCTCACTACATACGATCTGGCATCCGTCGAGTTGCTCACGCCGGCCGAGGATCCTGAGGCAGCAGAGCAGTCTGCCGACGCCGAGGAGCATTCCACCGCCTTCTCCAACGATGATCTGATGGATGACATCGACGATGGAGAGGATATCGAAGGCGCTTACACGCCCTCACTATTCGGCGAAGATGGCGAGCCGGACGAAACTACTGAGGGATGACGCGACGATGTGACATGACCGGATTCTTCGTGGCAGTACTGACAGTGCTGTGTACGACATTCGCTGCCGTTGCCGAGGACAGGATTCGCGTAGGTTCGACCTACGATGCTGATACAAATTCTGTACGGCTCGACACCCTCCTGCGCCCCGTGCTGTCCGTCTACTCCATCGAGGCCGGCACGGCGCACATAGCGCAGACCTACCTCTCGCCGCTGCACAACTCAGGCGCGGCTATCGCCCTCGGCTACGATCGCAGTCAGGCCATGGCTTTCGACCCTTCGCGCTGGGTGATGAGCCTCGGGTTCCGTCTCGACGGCGCTCGCACATTCAACGAGCCGGCGCGTAATAAAGTGCTGTGGGATATGAGTCTGCGGGCGTCATGGTCGATGATGCGTCGTTGGAACGTCGGAGCTTGGAGCTTCTTCGCCGGGGGACATACCGCCCTCGATGCCGGAGCACAGTACGTCCCGGCCAATGGCAACAAC
Organism: uncultured Porphyromonadaceae bacterium; assembly: GCA_947174915.1. GTDB lineage: Bacteria > Bacteroidota > Bacteroidia > Bacteroidales > Muribaculaceae > CAG-873. The sequence goes on from CAMWKV010000009.1 coordinate 3,580, forward strand.
CCCGTTGCGGCCAAGGCCTCCTGGACTATCGGCGCCTCAGCCGCTGCCGCATACCATACTGCCTTGGCCCGCAAACCGCTCACCCTCAGGTATCTTGCCGAGATGCCGCTCACAGGTGTATTCTTCGCTCCCGAGTACGGCGAGCTTTACTACGAGATATACCTCGGCAACCATCGCGGCCTCGTGCGCGGCGCATGGCCGGGCAATTTCTTCCGTTACTCAGGCCTGCTCAGCGCCGATGTGCGCCTCGGAAGCACCATCCTCCGCCTCGGCTATCGGCTGAATATCAGTTCGGTGAAGGCCTCCGACATAGTATGCAACAACGTCGGCCACATGGCCGTGCTGGCAATAGCCTCCGAGTGGATATCCCTCAGTCCCACCCGACGCCCGTCGCCGCAGGCACGCATCATCTCCTCACTCTATTGATATGAAGGCGCTCCGACTACTACTCATCACCCTCTTGGCATTGCTGCCGGCCACTCTCGGACTCACCGGATGTCATTCCGTAGAGAGTTGGGACAATGACTACTACGGCAATTTCGACGCCCTATGGACCGTCGTAGACGAGCACTACTGCTTCTTCCGCGAGAAAGACCTCGACTGGGAGGCCGTAGGCGAGAAATATCGAGCACAAATCTCCCCCGACATGGACATGCACGCCTTCTTCGACCTCTGCTCCGATATGCTCGCCGAACTACGCGACGGCCACGTGAACCTCAGCTCATGGTTTGCCGTATCGTACTACCGCGAATGGTGGAGCGCCTATCCCCAGAATTTCGACTGGCGTCTCATACAGGAGCGCTATCTCAACTTCGACTACACCACCGCCGGAGGCATGTCCTACGCTCTCCTGGACGACGGCAAGGTGGGTTATTGCTACTATTCGACCTTCTCGGCGCCAGTGTCCGACGCCTTCATCAACGATATGTTCCTGAGCATGCGCGACGCTGCAGGACTCATCCTCGACCTGCGCGACAACGGCGGGGGTGAACTCACTAATGTAGAGCGCATTGTAGCACATTTCATAGACGAGCCTATCCTCGCAGGATACATTACACACAAGACGGGGCCGGGACACGGCGATTTCTCCAAGCCCTACCCCTACAGCTACGACCCCGTCAGCGCCGGCGTGCTGTGGTTGCGGCCTGTCATCATCCTCACCAACCGAAGCACTTTCTCTGCCGCCAACAATCTCGTGCAGGTGATGCGACGGTTGCCCAACGTGGTCGTGATAGGCGACCGTACCGGTGGTGGTTCGGGTGCGCCCTTGTCGTCGCAGATACCCTGCGGCTGGAGCGTACGTTTCTCAGCCTCTCCTATCTACGACGCGGATATGAAGCTCACCGAGAACGGCATAGACCCGGACCTGCACATAGATATGACGCCTGAGTCCATATACGAAGGCCACGATAATATCCTCGACAAAGCCATAGAACTAATAGTATCGCTCGACTCCGGGACAAGCGATAATTATACATTGAAATCCGCCATACATCAATGATACCGAGCCCCTTCACCGCCGACCAACGCCTGCGTACTCTTATCGATGAGAATTGCCTGCTCCTCATGGTATTGAGCCGCTTCGGATTGCCTCTGCATCAGGCCAACCAGTCTGTAGACGATGTGTGTAGAGGCGCCGGCGTCGACTCTGCCACCTTCCTCGCTGTGGCGAATCTCGTCACGGGGCGCCCCTTCACCCCCGACGGCGTACGCGTGAGCAGCCTGCTGCCGTATCTCAAGAAGGCACACAGCTATTTCCTGGACTTCTTCTTACCGTCGATTCGCCGAAAATTCCTCTACGCATACGACATGTCACACTCGTCGGACGTTGTGGGCACCATCCTGCGATTCTTCGACGACTATGTAGACGAAGTGCGCCGCCACATGAACTATGAGAATGAGGTGCTTTTCACCTATGTCGACGCCCTCGTGGCAGGCCGTCCCGTATCGGACGATTTCAGTATAGAGGTCTTTGCATCGCATCATGACGCCATCTCCGACAAGCTCAACCGTCTCAAGGACGTGCTTATACGCTACAGTCTCACCGGCAATACAGATATGATTAACTCGGTGCTCTACGATATTATCAACTGCGAGTCCGACCTTATCAGCCATTGCGAGGTAGAGGACCGTCTCCTCGTGCCTGCCGTGGCTGCGCTCGAGGCTTCGGCGGGGCGGGTAGCGTCCGGACGCGACCGTTCGCTGGCCGGCGCCGACAGTGCCGAACTGCTCGGCGAACGCGAGAAAGAAATCATCTGCTGCGTGGCACGCGGTATGAGCAACAAGGAGATAGCCGACCGTCTGTGCATATCCATCCATACCGTCACCACACATCGCCGCAACATATCATCCAAACTCGAAATTCACTCCCCGGCCGGACTCACTGTCTACGCCATCCTCAACGGTCTTATCGACCCGAATGACATAAATCTCTGAGCAGAGCCTTTTCTACAGACTATTTTATCTGCCGGTCTTCTGACTTTTTCGCTTTTGATTTGTTGGATATTCTGTAAGAAAATTTTAATCCTATGGATCGACAGCAAATCATCACATATGTCAACGATAACCGACTCATAGAAGCCGGCGACGCACTGCGCACGGCACTCTCCGGAGAGCCTGCCACGGCCGACCGTGCCTGGGCACTTTATATGCTTGGCCGCATAGCCTGGAAAGAGGGCCGAAGCACCGATGCCATCACCCTCTACAATACCGCCATCGAGGCCGATCCTGCTTCCGAGGCGCGCGTAGCTCTCGCGCAGGCCACGCAGGTGCTCAACTTCTACCACAAAGACCTATACAATCCCTAATACGTTTGCTACATTATGAAAAAATCTCTACTGCTTGCAGCTCTGTTGCCGGCCCTCCCGACTGTTGCCTCCGAAGTCGTCACCGACACCATCTATGAACGTGCCATAATCCTCTCCGGCAACCCCACACATCCCGGACATATCGTCAACCTTGCCGAGATGAACTCCCGCATCAATAAGGCATTCGAGGACCCGGAGGCTCCGCGTTTCCTCTTTCTCGACAAGCAAGGCAAGGTCGCGCTCGGTATAGGCGGCTATCTCAAGGCTATGGGAATGTATGACTTCGACGGTGCTATCGATGACAATTCTTTTGTCGTCAATAAGATACCCGTACCCATGAATCCCGAGCAGCGGCAGCGCTTCGGCGCCACGGCTGCCTACTCCTCTATATTCCTTAAGATGGTGGCACACACCTCGAAACTCGGACCCATCATCGTGTACCTGCAGACGAATTTTGCCGGCGATGGAGGCAACTACGGCCTTACCCTCAAGCAGGCCTATGTCACTCTCGGCCATGTGACCCTCGGCAAGATGCGCAGCACATTCTGCGACGCTCCCGCCCTCGCACCTACTATAGATGAGCAGGGCCCCGTGGCGCAGACGAGCACCAAGAATATGCAGATACAGTACACCAGTCCATCGTACCGCGGATTCTCGTGGGGTATCGCCGTGGAGCAGCCCGGCACATCGTATACCCTCGCACCGGAGACTAAGAGCATCTCTCAGCGAGTGCCCGACATTCCCGCCTATGTGCAGTACGGATGGGACGGCGAGAAGAGCCATGTGCGTCTGTCGGGACTATTCCGACAGATGAATTATCGCTCGCTCTCAGGCACTGGCAAGAATCATTTCGCCACCGGCTGGGGTGCACGATTCAGTACCATTGCCTCTCTGGGCGGCGGTGTGAGTCTCTACGGCCAGTGTGTATACGGCAAAGGCATAGGTAGTTATATCAACGACCTCTCCGGCGAAGGCTACGACCTTATTGCCGACGGCTCCGACCGCCTGAAAGCTCCGGGCGTGTTCGGATATACTGTAGGCGTCAAGTATGAACCCGTGAGCCGCCTCCTGGTAAGCGCCACATATAGCGGCACTCGCCTCTATGATGCGGCGGGTCTGCCCGGCGATACATACCGCTCCGGTCAGTATGCTGTGGCCAACATCTTCTATACCGTATGGGGCGACCTGCGCTTCGGCCTGGAGTACCTCCACGGTATCCGCAAGGACCACGACGGGCTTAGCGGCCATGCCAACCGTTTCGCCGCCGCTGCGCAGTATTCCTTCTGAGCACTTCGTGGCATGATTCGCCCGCAGGAGATTACGGCGCGCGGAAAACAAATCGGCCTCACATGTGTTCTATATACAGAACGGTTGAAAAGCCGTTCGGGAAGGCGCCCCACCGAGCGTCATCCCCTTTTGGAAAGACCTTTTATGGTTGAATGTTATATAATTCTGCAAGAACGTCCCGACAGTGCACGTCGCTGCCGGGGCGTTTTCATCAAATTCGTGGAAGATTGTGAAAAATAAATCAATTGCTGACAACAACGAGGGTCCACCGATTTCGGCGGACCCTCGTTAGCTTTATTTGGTTCTGTACTGGGGGAGGAGTGGGACGGGGAAGCGGGAGAAGAGCGTCTGGACGGCTTCGGCGATGCCGGAGAGATTGCGGAACTGTGGCTGGCCGTTGCCGTTGAGAATTGTCGCTACAGAGGCGGAGTAGAGCGGTACCTTAGTGTCGATGTTGACGAAGTCCATCGTGAGGACGCCTTCCTTATAGATACCGGTTATCACCTGAGCGTTAGAGTAGTAGTTCTGCCAGTAGTTGTAGCGCGGATACATGAAGTAGGGATAGTAGCCGTTGTAGTATGGGCCGGGGTAGGGAGGTATGCCGGGAGGTACGGCGGGCTGCGTCTCTATCTCTCGATGTACGGTGAGGCCGATATTGATGAGCATAGGCGAGGTGGGGTCCTCCGTGAAACCGCGTTCGAGCATCTGCTCGCGGATGGCGGCGGCGATGTTGTAGTAGGTGACCATCTCCATGCCGGGCGGCAGGTCGCCGTCGGCGGGGCTGACGATGCGGAAGGTTTTGTACTGAGCCAGGTTGGCGTCGTTGTAGGTCTCGCTGTTGACGAGTGCGAAAGGCGAGCAGGAGGCGAGCAGGAGGACTGCAAACAGGATGCCGAAAAACTTTTTCATACGTAGAGAGATTGACTATTATACAATTTGAATGGTAACGCCCTCGCACTCAGAAAAGTTCATCAACGCGACGCGGCAGACTCGCCTGAGAAGCCCTACATAGACGGTGTAAGATGATTTTAATCATATTTAACTAATATACTTGCGCTATATCTCTGACTTTTAGTTACTTTTGAGCGGATTATTAATAGTAGTCCAAACCGATATTCACTCTCCGATACCGATATAAATGGAAAACTTTGAGAACATAGAGGACTTTTTCGTGTATATTCTCGATCAATGCGGGAGTCTGGACATGGCCGAGGCCGAATTCCGTCGGTTTCTGATAGATGATCCTGAACTGCGCCGCCGCTATCGCGAATATTGCCGCGAAGAAGGCATCCCCGAGCGCTCCGGGTTCACTGATTTCTGCGAATCGTATATCGCCGGTGAGAACGAGCCTTGGGCCGATCTCAGTGATTACGAAGATTTAGATCTTAGTGACAACGACGATATAGAATGAAGAACGAAACAGTGCGCACGCCGGCCGAATGGGAGCCGGTAGATGCAGTGATTGTGGCGTGGCCGCACGCCGAGACAGATTGGAACTATATGCTTGCCGAGGTGCAGGCGTGCTATTCCGCTATCATCAAGGCTCTTGCCGAGGTGACGGAGGTAATAGTAGTGGGCCCTGAGGCCCCGACACTCGCCGACGGTACTCGAACCGAGCGGGTGCACTATGTGTCACTACCTACGAACGATACGTGGACACGCGACTATGGCCCCATAGCCACCACCGAGGCGCCTTACGCCGACGGTGCCGAGCCGTGTGCAAACACGTCGGCTGCAGTTCATGCCGGATCTGAGGATAATTCGGATTCGTCGGCCTCTGCCGCTTCTGACGGCTTGAGGCTCAATGACTTTTGTTTCAATGCCTGGGGGCTCAAGTTTGCCGCCAACTGTGATAACCTCGTCAACAGCCGTCTGGCTGCCAAGGGGCTTTTCAGTGTGCCTGTCAACAACCGCCTCGGATTCGTCCTCGAAGGGGGCAGCATAGAGTCCGATGGCTGCGGCACTATCCTTACCACCGCCTCGTGCCTGCTCTCGCCCAACCGCAACGGCGACCTCTCACGCGAGCAGGTGGAGGACCATCTTGCTGCATATCTCGGCGCACGCCGGGTGCTGTGGCTCGAACACGGCGCACTCTCCGGCGACGATACTGACGGACATATCGACACGCTCGCTCGCCTGGTGCCGCCAGGCGACACCATCATGTACGTCGGCGCCGACCCCTCGCACCCCGACTATGAGGAGCTCGCCGCTATGAAGGAGGAACTGATGGCGCTGCGCCGCGAGGACGGTATGCCCTACAACCTTGTCGAGCTGCCACTGCCGCCCGCTATGCACGACCCCGACGATGACAGCTTGCTGCCTGCAACGTATGCGAACTTCCTGATAGTCAACGGTACAGTATTCCTGCCTACCTACGGCAACCCCCTGGCCGATACTACCGCAGTGATGTCCGTCAAGGCCGCTATACCGGAGTATGAGGTGGTATGCATCGACTGTCGCGCACTCGTACGGCAGCACGGTTCGCTCCACTGCGCCACCATGCAGTTGCCCCGCGGTTCGTTCGCCGCCGCACATGAGCAGGTATGACACTCCGTCAAATACAGCGGGTCGCGCGCTTAAGACTAATCGGAATAGGCCTGAGGTAATAGAATTTTTGCTATATTTGCACTCGCAAATGGAAAAATTCTTGACAATCCTATCATATCATCTCCGCCGTGTCGTGGCACTGTCGCTGCTGCTGACAGTGGCATGTGCGTATGCCGTGGCGCAGGAAGCTGCCAATGTGACTCAGGAGCCTGCCGGCGAGGCGCAGGATGTAGCATCCGAGGCTGCTGCGGGCGAAGAAAATGGGCCCGTTGCTGCCGGACCGGCTCAACGTCGCGGCACTCCTCCGGCGTCGGATGCCGTGGCGGCACTTGCTCGAGACAGCAAAGGCCCGTATGCCTGGCGACTCATTGCGCCGTTGGGTCTGCGCGAACCCGCCGCCATCGATACACTGCCCGACAACTATTACCGCCGCTCGATACCATCGTTCGTCTCCGACGCGTGGGCTACGACGGGCAACCTCGGCGCCGAGGGTATGAATATGATATTCCACGAGCGTCCCGCGATGAGCAATTTCTTCTTCCGCGACGCCCTGCTGCACTGGATGCCCACGCACGATAATATGCGTTTCTACAATACCCGCATCCCGATGACGCTGCTGTCGTTCAACACCGGCGGTGGCCGCGACAACGCTCAGGAACGTCTGCAGGGCGTATTCTCAGGCAATATCAACGCCCGCGCGCAGATAGGTGCGCGTATTGATTATCTCTACTCGAAGGGTAGCTACAACAATCAGGCTGCCAAGGATTTGTGCTGGGGATTCTCCGGCTCGTATATGGGCGACCGCTACGAGATGCAGGCCTACTACAACCACTTCAATCTGCTCAACAAGGAGAACGGCGGTATTACCGACCGCCTCTATATCCTCGACCCGGCGGAAATCCAGGGCGGCGTGTCCAAGATTGACGCCAAGGCGATACCTACCAACCTCAGCAGCGCCCACACGCGTCTGTGGGGTGAGGAGCTGTACATCAACAATCGCTACAAGGTGGGCTACTGGCACGAGGAACAGAAGGACGATACCACGCTGGTACGCACATACATACCGATGATGTCGTTCATCTACACGCTGAAATTCAATACCGACAAACACCTCTTCGCCGACGACAACCGCAGCGATATGCGTGACTTCTTCGAGCACACCTACCTCGACCCCGAGCGGACGCACTCCAAGACCACTACCTGGACGCTGTCGAATACCTTCGGAATCTCGCTCCTCGAAGGCTTTCATCCCCGAGCCAAGTTCGGCCTCGCGGCGTATGTCACCCACGAGTTGCGACGCTACAATATGCCTGCCGACACGCTCGACCGCAACGACGCCACTCTCGCCCTCGACCCCTTCCCCGTCGGCATAGGCGACCTTAAGCCACGCGAGACGCGCCAGGCTGCATGGGTGGGCGCACAGCTCACCAAGCAGCGCGGAAGTCTGCTCACATATCAGGCGACCGCCCAACTCGGCTTTGCCGGTGATGTCGCCGGCGATGTGCATGTCGACGGTCACCTCTCCACCCGCTTCCACCTCCTCAGCGACAGCCTGGCGCTGACAGCCTTCGGGTCGTTCGACAACCGTGAGGCGCCGTATCTCACCAACCATTACATCTCGAATCACTTCATCTGGCAGAACGATTTCGGCAAGCGCCGAACGGTAGAGTTCGGTGGCAAGCTGGACCTCGCCCGCACCGACACTCACTTCCGCGCCGGCATGACGAATGTGCAGAATCATATCTACTTCGGTAGCGACGGGCTGCCGCGGCAGTATGGCGGCAGTGTGCAGGTGCTCTCGCTGAGCCTGCAGCAGAATCTGCGCCTCGGCATACTGCACTGGGACAACCGCCTGACCTACCAGACCACGTCGAAGAGCGACATCATCCCCCTGCCGCAGCTCGCCGTCTACTCCAACCTGTACCTCCTGTGTCGTATCGCTACCCTGCGCCTTCAGTTCGGCATCGACTGCGACTACTACACCTCCTACTATGCCCCGAGCTACCAGCCGGCGACGGTATCCTTCGTCAACCAGTCCGACATCAAGGTGGGCAACTATCCCTTCTGCAATGTCTATGCTAATATGAAGCTGAGCCGCGCCCGCTTCTACGTCCTCTATTCGCATTTCAACAAGGGCCTCTTCGGCGGCAACAATTATTTCTCTCTACCGTACTATCCTCTCAATCCGGCGCGCTTCCAGCTGGGTATCTCCGTGGACTTCGCCAATTGACGTTCTCTTCTCCATGACCGAACTCTATGCTCAAGTAATAGTACCGCTGCCCCTTGCCGGTACTTTCACATACATCGTGCCCGAATCGATGGCCGATACCCTCGGTGTGGGTATGCGTGTGGTGGTGCCCTTCGGTACTCGCTTGTTCTACACCGGCATCGTGGCATCGCTGTCGCCGGTGAAGCCCGAGGGTTCATTCCGCCTCAAGCCTATAGCCCAGTGTCTTGACACCCGGCCCACCGTCCGCCCCGGACAGATACGTTTCTGGGAGTGGATGGCAGACTACTATCTGTGCAGCATAGGTGAGGTGTACAAGGCCGCCCTACCGACGGGCATGACCATCGAGAGCGAGACGCGTGTGGAGATTGTTGATGACTTCGACGCAGCCGAGGTAGCCGGCTGTACCTCTGATGAGATGCAGGTGCTCGAATTTCTTAAGGAGAAAGGCACCGTGGCTGTGTCGGCGCTGTCGAAGCAGTTCAAAGGTATAGATATTCCAGCAATAATCAACCGCTTAGTCGACCGTCGGCTCGTCATAGTGAGCGAGCGCCACGCCGAGCGTTTCCGCGTGATGCGCCGTCCCTACGTCCGCGTCACCGTAGAGCGTTCCGAGGCTGGTATGGCTACCGCCTTCGGTGCTCTGCGCCGCAAGAGCAAGCAGGAGGAAGCTCTCATAGCGCTGCTGGCCCTGTCGGAGTTCAATCGTACCGATCGACCGCTGGTGGAGGTACCTCTCGATGTACTCCTGGAGCGTGCCGACGTTCAGCGACCTATCGTCAAAGCTCTTGCCGACAAGGGTATATGCGAGATTTTCAACAAAGAGATTTCACGCTTCTCCTATTCGGGTACCGGTACAGGCGTGCTGCCCGTGCTCACCGACGTGCAGCAGAAGGCCTTCGACGGCATCATGCGCTGCTTCAATGAGAAGGCCATCACCCTCCTGCACGGAGTCACCGGGTCGGGTAAGACGGAGATATACATTCATCTTATAGACTATGCCCTCAAGAACGGCAAGAATGTGCTCTATGTAGTGCCCGAGATAGCGCTTACCACTCAGCTTACGAGCCGTCTGCAGAAGGTATTCGGCGAGAAGGTGATGGTGTACCACTCCAAATTCTCCGATAACGAGCGAGTGGAGATGTGGCGCCGGCTCCTCGCCGGGCGCGAGCCTATGGTGGTGGTGGGTGCCCGCTCGTCGGTATTCCTGCCCTTCAGCAGTCTGGGGCTCGTGATAGTGGACGAGGAGCACGACAGCAGTTTCAAGCAGTACGACCCGGCTCCGCGATACAATGGACGCGACGCCGCTGCCATGCTCGCTCAGATGCACGGCGCAAAGACGCTCTACGGCAGTGCGACACCATCGATAGAGACATACTATAAGGCTCTCGAAGGGCGCTTCGGACTCGTGTCGCTTACCGAGCGCTACGAAGGTGTGGCCATGCCGGAGATAGAAATTGTGGACATGCGTGCCGCTCGCCGCGGTCGTGCCGTCACCGGTATTCTGTCCAAGCGCCTGCTTGATGCCACTCTCGATGTGACGTCGAAGGGCAAGCAGGCAATACTATTCCACAACCGCCGCGGCTATGCACCTATGGCGCGATGCTCTATGTGTGGTTTCACTCCCAAGTGCGACTTCTGCGACGTGTCGCTCACCTACCACAAGGGCAGCAATAATCTGCATTGCCACTACTGCGGCACGCAGTATCCTGTACCGGCTGTGTGTCCCGAGTGTAAGGAGCCGCAGATAGAGATTGTGGGCTGGGGTACGGAGCGCCTGGAGGAGGATATCGCCGAGCTCTTCGAGAAACGTCGAGTGCTGCGGATGGACCTTGACACAACGCGCAACAAGGACGGCCATGCCAAAATCATTGATGCTTTCTCGTCGCATAAGGCTGATATACTTGTGGGCACGCAGATGGTCACCAAGGGGCTGGACTTCAGCGATGTAGACCTGGTAGGCGTACTGTCGGCCGACAAACTCATCAATATCCCCGACTTCCGGTCGGCCGAGCGGGCGTTCAATATGATAGAGCAGGTAGCAGGGCGTGCCGGACGTCGCGACGGCAAGGGGCGTGTGTTCGTGCAAGCCTATGACACCTCGCATCCTTTGTTGCACTTCGCTGCCGCGCACGACTATGAGGGCTTCTACCGTCATGAGGTCGAGGAGCGGCGCGCCTTCAATTTTCCGCCTTTCTCACGTATCATTAATATTTATCTCAAGCACGTCCATGCCGATGTAGCACGCCGGCATGCGCAGACCTTCGCCGCACTGCTCAGGCAGTCCTTCGGCACACGGGTATTCGGTCCGCGCGAGCCGCAGGTGGCGCGGGTGCAGAATCAATATATCTTCACCATCATGCTGAAGGTGGAGGCTGAAGCGTCGATGAAGAAGGTGAAAGAAATCCTGCGTGGCCGCTATGTGGAGCTGATGTCATCGCCCACTGTATCGGGCCTTACAGTTTACTACGACGTAGACCCGGCATGAATATAAGTCTGAGTAGGTGGATGGCGCGATTTATCGCAGTACTATACTGTAAATAAGCCTGATTATCGTAGTGTACATACTGTAAATATACTCAATTATCGTAGTTTGCGAGGCGAATCTTTGTAGATTTACCGAAGTTTGGTTATCTTTGCACCATAATTACAAGACCTTGATGGATACTTCAATATTGCTTGAAATACTACGAGACCAACGGGAGGAGCTTGACTCGCTTCGTTCTCAATCCTTTTGCAAACGAAAGGAAGAAGATATGGTTAAACTTGAGAGCAAAAAGGCTCAAGTGGTAATAGGTGTACGTCGCAGTGGAAAATCAACATTGTGTTTCAACGCATTGAATAAGGCTCAGGTAAAATTTGCTTATGTGAATTTTGATGATGAGCGTTTAGTCCGTTTGACAGCCGATGATCTGAACGATGTGTTAAAATGCCTCTACCAGATTTATGGTGACTTTACTCATCTATTCCTTGATGAGGCACAGAATATAGAAGGATGGCATCTTTTCGTCAATAGACTGCTTCGGCACGGAATGAAGGTGATTATAACCGGTAGCAACGCAAAATTACTCAGTAGCGAGCTTTCCACATATCTCACAGGACGCTATAATGAAATCGAATTGTTTCCTTTCTCGTTCCGTGAATTTTGCGAAATAGAGGAAGTGGAAACAACGAATCTTTCCACAAAAACAGACGCTTTACTCCGCAGAGCATTTGATAGGTACTTGGAGACAGGCGGTTTCCCGGAAATAATCAGTGGAGAAGAAACTGCCGAAGAATATATAGACACACTGGTTTCAAATATTCTGGAAAGAGACATTGTGCAACGTTTTAAGGTAAGATACAAGGATGCCTTTAAGTCACTGTCCAATCATCTTATGAATAATGCCCCATGCGAAATTGTATATACAGCTTTGCAGAAGACATTTAATTTCAAAAATGACAAAACAGTTGAGAATTATGTTGGATACCTTTATCAGGCTTATCTCCTGAAACAGTTACGCAAATATTCTACCAAAAGTAGCGAGCGGATTCGTAATGCTAAATGCTACCCCATAGATGTATCGCTTATGAACGCCAGAAAGGATGCCTTTGCAAAAGACAATTTTGGATGGCGGCTTGAGTCTTTGGTTTATCTGGAGTTATGCAGGAAATATGGAACCGGTTACGATGTCTATTATCACAAAACAGACTCTTATGAAGTGGATTTCGTAGTTTGTCATCGAGCAACTGTTGTTGAACTTGTGCAGGTCTCCTATGACATATCCTCTGAAAAAACTATTAAGCGGGAAACTTCTGCTTTAGCTAAAGCCGGAACATCACTCAAATGTGACAACTTAACTCTGGTAACCGCCTTTGAGGAGCGTGTGTTGGATGTTAATGGACAAGTCATTAATGTCTGTGCCGCTTATAAATGGCTCCTGATATAACCCCGTCAAAGAAATATTATAGTTAATAATATGTTGAATAAGAAAGAAGTTGCTGATACGTTAGCCAAAAGTTTGATAACAGGCGGAAGTATAGCATCAATAATGTTAAAAGCTCAAATGCTGGCATCGCTATTAGAAAATGAAGAATTTTCTAATTGGGTTCGTTATGAGCAAAACGGTTACCCTGAGGGTGTGATAGTGCCTGAATACAGACGTATAGGCTGTTCAGTAAAAGCTCATATATCATTACCATATGGAGGTATGTGGAAAAATATGAGCGTGCCACCAGATTCCATCGATGATGAACAAGTAAACAAAAGAATCTTTACTGTTGCATTAGGAGAGTCAGTGTCATCGTTAGAAGCCTTTTCCGCTAATTCGGATGGACGCGATTCGTTAATTGTTGCACTTCCGGCCTATGTATTTCCGTATATCGACAGAGTGTTTGATGGACCATATCATAACGTGATAAAAGCATGGCAAACATTTCCAAGACAGGCTGTCAAGGGAATTGTCGAAAAAATTAAATCCGAACTTCTCAACTTCATACTTATATTGGATAAATCCTTAAATCTCGACATCGATTTTACACTCGAAGATAAATCAAAAGTAGCTCATATTATGAATACAACAATAAACGCCAATATGGTTCATACTGGCAATGGGAACCTTAACGCAGATAACTGTAATTCTATTGTTGGGGATAACTCACAAATCGTGATGTCTGATAACTCAAAAGCTGAGATTAAAGAGTTAGTCAATAAGTTGAGCGCCTTAAAATCTCAGATTGAAGTGGATGAAATTGAATTTACCGAATATCTTGATGAGATTAAACAAGAACTGGACAAAAAGATTACGTCACCTAAAATTATTCGCAAAGCTTTACGTGCAATAAAATCATTAGGAGGAATTATAACTGAAAAAGCAGTTGAATTTGGTATTGACCGAGTCATAGCTTCACTTCCGTTTTAATTGTCAACTAAATTTTAGATATGTGGTAGTGAATGTCAAGACCCCACCCACTACCGAAAGCGTTTCCTCTGACGAAAATGTTACCACGACTGCAAAGCGATGGTTTGTTTACGGAATCAAAGGTCTCTACGAACTTCTCCAGTGCAGCAATGCTACCGCGGACCGTATACAGAACAGCGGCATAATCAAAAATGCCATTATTCAAAAGGACAGAAAAATCGACATTGACGCCCAGAAAGCACTCTACTTTATGCATATTTATAAGATATGAGGTGATAAATGAGCGAAGTAAAGCAGGACATCCTCAAACTTTGGAAAGAAAAGTAGTTGCGAATCACTGATGAGATCCAGACTGCGCCGGAGGTGATGTATGCCGACGGCAGTGTCATCGGCAACATCTCGGCAACGACCGGCAACGCAAAAAGTAAAAAGACCTTCAATGTTACCGCTATTGTCGGAGCTTCGCTTGTGAACTCCAAGGTATTGGGTTACACCGCTGAGTTCCCTGATGGCAAGTGCACAATCCTTTACTTCGACACAGAATAGAGTCCATATAACTGTCAGAGGGTTATGGGTTATGAGTAGGCGTGATTGCGCTTACGGGATTATGTGATGCGATAAGGTTGTCGGGTTAGTTGGTGCGGGGGCGGTTTTTGGTGGCGAGGTCACTCCAGGAGCGGAGGCCGTCGGCGAGCTCGGGGCGCTGAGGCAAGATGACTATGGCGTAGGCAAGCGATGTCAGTGCCAGCCCGGAGATTGATGTCAGGCCCATGAAGCCTGCCAGTCCCATGACAAAATTGAAGTACAGCACCGAGACGAAGTAGATAGACAGTCGCAGCTTGCGTATGAAGAGCCAGAGCACGAAGAAGAAAATAGTGTGCCCGATGAGGCCTGTCCAGCCCACGTTAATCCATATCTGTACGGGTATAATCTCTACACCGGTGGCGAGTTCCTCGGCTTTTGTTACGTCGGAGTAATAGTTGTTGTCGATGATGTACTGGTTGATGTGCGTCTTGTCGGGATGGAGGAATCCGAGCCCTATCCATTCGCGGTCGACGCTCTGAACGAGTTCGACCTTGGGTAGCGCCTGCGCCATACGTCCGGATGCGAACTCGGCGATATCCTCGTCGTCCACGGCATCTGTCAGCGCTATGACCTGGTCGATGGATGAGCGTATACGCAGTGTCGACTGGGGATAGCCGTCCTGGTTGTGGTAGGGTAGTACACCGTCGATAAAATATGCAGCAAAGCCTGCCACAACGACGGCAACGACGGACTTGATGATGAGAGAACGGCGTCCCTGGAAGATGATATATCCTACCACTACGGTGCCGATGAGGGTGAAGGTCTGTGTGGAGATAAGTGCTATTAATATCACCGCCCATTGCCAGGGGCGTAGCTTGTAGTGGCGCGCTATGGGCTGGAGCACCAGGGCGAGAAGGTAGAGCCCCGGCGGATATTTGCGGAAGAACATGCCGGACAGAGGATGCCAGTCCGGAGAGTAGAATGTAGTGTCGACCCAGCCCATAGTACCCGGCATGAGGACATTGCCCGAGAGTATGAAGGCGTCGATGATGTAGAAGATACAGATAATAAGAACATAGGGCATGATCTTATTCAGAAATGTATCGAAGTCGAACTCTCTGCCGGCGAAAACGAAGAAGGGAATGATGATAGTGATAATCACCATCCAGAAGCGCATGGTGAAAATCTGAATTGTCATGCTCTCGACGGACGTCAAGGCCAGGGCTATAAGCATGAGGAAATATACGACGATGGCTATGAGCGTCTTGCGGAGGATAGGCGGCTTGCGCATGACTATCCACAGGATGGCTGAGGCGAACATGGCGATGTCGCAGGGGAACACTACCAGCGCATTCGGTTTCATGAAGCCGAATGCGCCGATGAGGATGGTGTACTGGATGAGGAATTCGTAGCGGTCGTTGCGCCACGACCAGATGAGGAATACCAGCAGTGCTGCCAGGGCAGGAAAGAAGCGAAGTCCTATCATAGCCATTGTAAGGCTGAAGAACAGTGGCATCTTCCACCACCCTTGCGGGAGGTCGAAATATCGGCGTTCGGTGGCCGAAGAATTGGTGCCTGTTGCTGCGGTGCTCATGGGCGGTATTGGTCCGTGGCGGTGCGTGGGAACATAAACGGATGGCGAGAGCCTATGCGCTTATTTGCTGCTTGTGCGGGCCTTCTTCTTGCCGTAACCGTAGGTCTTGTTGGTGGCAGTACCGTTGATGACAACGGAGAGCTTCTTGAGACGTGCCTGCTCGAAGATGTCGTTGAGGATGGACAGGTCGCTGAGCGAGGTATAGTTGGCGCGGCATACGTAGATTGATGCGTCTGCGATACGGTTGAGGGTAAATGTGTCGCTGACGAGACCGATGGGAGCGGTGTCGACGATGATGAAATCGTACATCGTGCGAAGCTGTGCGAAGAGGCGGTCTACCTTGTCGGAGAGTAGCAGTTCGGCGGGATTGGGGGGCACGGGACCGGCGACAATCACGTCGAGATCATCTACCTCTGGGGCCTTTACTATGATATCCTGGAGCGCCATGTCCGACGAGGCCAGATACTGGGTGAGGCCGAAGCGGGGATGGATGTCAAGGTATTCGGACAGTCGCGGATTGCGGATGTCCATACCTACGAGAAGCACGCGCTTCTTCAGGAGCGCCAGCGATGCTGCCAAGTTGATGGAGATGAAGGACTTACCTTCGCCTGAGGTAGAGGAGGTGAGGAGCACCACCTTGTCGTTGGCGTCGTTGAGGACGAACATGAGGTTGGAGCGCATCAGTCGGAAGAGCTCAGCCGACGAGCTTGTGGCATCGGATGCCACGACAATCTTCTCGCCACTGTGGTCGGTACACATCTCACCAAGGATAGGCACGTCGGTGATGCGTTCGACATCCTGACGGGTCTCGAAGCGGTTGTGGAACACGCGTCGGATATAGAGCAGGATGGGGGGGATGCACATGCCGAGCATGAGCGCGAGGAACATGATTACCATCTTTGACATGCCCAGGGGGCGGCTGAGGGTGTAAGCCTGGTCGATGACTTGGCCCTTGGGTACGGCGTTGGCAAGGAGCATGGAGTTCTCCTCGCGGCGCTGGAGCAGGAAGAGGTAGAGCTGCTGCTGTACCTGCTGCTGGCGATAGAAGTTGCGGAGGTCACGCTCTACTTCGGGCATTGAGGTCATGGTGCCGTTGGCGGCGTTGATTTCTTTCTGTAAATCATTGACACGCACCTGCTGCTGATTGATGGCAGACTGCAACATGCCCATGAAGTTGTCGCGGGTAATGTCGATACGGCGTTCGAGGCGCAGGAGGGCGTCGTTGTTGGGATGAGCGCTCTCCATGAGCTCAAGGCGCTGGATATTGAGTGCATTGAGGTTTTTGACGGCGTCGCCTACTGTCTCGTCGTTGAAAGTGACGGGTATCTGTTCGTATTTATTCTTTTTGTCGCTGAGGAACGAGAGTGTCATGCGCATGAGTTCGAGCTCAGTCTGGGCCATGATGTACGACTCTTCGACTTTACCTTTCTTCTCGCTCTGGTACTTTGCTTCGTATTCGATATTTATGATGCCTTTCTCCTGCTTGTATTTCTGGAGAGAGGTCTCGGTCTTGTCGAGCTCGGTGGCGAGCAGAGATATACGGCTGTCGAGGAAGTTGTCAGTGAGGAGTCCCTGATTGTTCTTCTGCAGGATGCCGCGCTCATTGTACTGCGCTATGATTTCGTTGAGGACTGCTTTGCCGTAGTCGGTATTGGTGGTCTTCATCGACAGGGCGATGACGTTACTTTTCTTGGACGCAATCTCGACGTTCACGTCCTCGGCAAGGCTCTCGGCGGCATCGTCGTAGCCGCTGAGGTTGATTGTGTAGGTCTGATCTTCGTCGGTGGGGAAATAGTCAGTCTTGGCGATAGTCACCGGTCCTATGGGAGTCTGTACGGTGGCAGGGAGGGTGACGCCTTTCTCGTTGACAACGGTGTGTTTGCGGAACTTGCCTTTGATGTCGGCTTTGTTCGACCCCTTGTCTACAGACACGGTGAATTTCATGCCCATGGAAAGGGTATCCATGATGTTCTCGGGTACGGAGAGGCTGAAGGCGGGATTGGGGTATTCAAGGACTTTCTTGAAAAGGCCGTCGTGGCGGAGGTATTCGGTGTATATGCCGAGTTTCTTCGCTACGTCGGCATATACGGTGTGTGAGGATACGACGAAGATTTCATCTTCAACGTATCCCTGCGAGCCGAAGAGAGCGTCAAGCGGGTTGGCCATCATGGGGTCGCCGCCGTCCTGTGCGATGAGGAGGTTGGCCTGGACGGCGTACTGTGGCTGCTTGATTTTGATGAAAGCGTATCCGAGTGCGCAGCACACGATTACGGATATTACGAAGTAATACCACTTGGAGATGTATTGGTGCAGAAGACCTTTGATGTCGATGAAATCGGAGTTCTTGGAAGCCATATTATTTCACAGTGAGTGCGATCACCAGCGAAGCAATCACGGAAGCCGCACTGACGATAGTGGAAATGACGGAGAGCTTGAAGGCGTTGTTCTGGTTGTACTTCGAGTTGGCCTGTCGGATGGAGTTGGGAGCTACATAGATGTAGTCGTTGGGCTGCAGGTAATAGTACTCGGAGGTGAGTAACGCGGAGTTGTTGAGGTCTACGTGAGCATACTTGCGCTGGCCGTCTACTTCGCGTATTATCAGTACGTTGGTGCGCTCGCCGTACTCGGTGAGGTCGCCGGCGTTGGCGAGGGCTTCGAGGATGGTGAGTCGGTTGCCCACGGGTACCTGTCCCGGCTTGACTACTTCGCCGGACACTGTCACCATCTGTCGGTCGAGATTGACAGTCACCATGGGATCTTCTACCGTGGCGGATATGCGTCCTTCGAGGTAGGCTCGGACTTCTTCGATATTCATGCCTGCCACATGGATAGTGCCGAACACGGGGAAGTTGATATCGCCTTTAGAATCAACGCGATATGTGAGTGCGCGCGGGGTGACGGCCTGGGCATATTCGTCGGCGTAGCCGGGATTGGTGAAGGGGGCGTTGAATATAGCGGTAGCGTCGGGCATCTTGGATGTCACGGTGATGAGCAGCTCATCATTGGGCACGATGACGGGGAGATAGTTCTGGGTGGGGAGTTCTCCGGAGGGTATTTCTATAATATCGGTGAAATATGGCAGCACTGTCTTGTTCGAGGAGCAAGAAGCGAGCATAAGGCTGACCACAACAGCCGATAAGATATGTTTTATTTTCATTTCGTGATATGATAGTGTCTTGAAGTATAACGCGGCGCAGACTGTTTTATTTTTGACAACACTAAAAAAATATAAAATGTCAGCCCATACTTGCACGTCGGTACAGTATTATGGCAATTATGGCGTATATGGCGTTCGGTATCCACATTGCCACGAAAGCGCTTGTCAGACCCGACAGAGCGAAGGTCTGCGTGATAGTCATAAAGAGAATATAGGAGAAACTGAGCACGAGGCCCACGCCGATGTTGAGGCCCATGCCGCCCTTGACCTTGCGGACGGAGAGTGACATGCCTATGATGGTGAGGATGAAAGCTGCCGCGGTCATTGCATATCGCCGTTCACGCTCCACTTCGAAGCTCTGGATATTGGCCACTCCGCGCATCTTCTGGCGGCTGATGTATTCGGTGAGTTGTGGGGTGGTCATCTTCTCGTGGTCGAGGCTTGAGATGAGGAAGTCGCGGGGCTCGAAGGCTATGGTGGTATCGAGGGCGCGGCCGGAGGAGATGTATTCGCGCTCCGGGGTGAAGTCGCGTCGCACCCAGTCCACGAGCCGCCAGCTGTAGAGGGTGTCCCACTTGACGGACTGCGCCGTGAGGCGCGAGGTGAGGGATTTGTTCTCGTCGAAGCGTTCGAGGGTGAACTTGTAGCCCGTCTTGCTGATGTTGTCGTAGCGGTTGATGTAGGCAATCTCGCCGGGCGACACCATGAGCATGATGTTGGCGCCGTAGTCCACGCGCTTGTTCTTGACGTAGGTATTGGTGTAGTTGATGCGTTTCTCGTTGGCTGGCGGTATGACGTAGGCGCTCAGCACGAAGGTGAAGGCGGCTATGACGGTGGCTGAGAAGAGGTAGGGCCGCAGCAGGCGCTTGAAACTCATGCCGGTGGACAGCATGGCGATAATCTCGCTGTTGCCGGCCAGCTTCGATGTGAAGAATATCACCGCTATGAAGGTGAACAGGGGCGAGAACTGGTTGGCGAAGTAGGGCAGGAAGTTGAGGAAGTAGTCGAATATGGTGGCGTGGAGGGGTGCCTTGACGAATGAGTCGAATTTCTCGTTGATGTCGAACATCACCACTATCGCCAGTAGCAAGAGTATGGCGAAGATGTAGGTGCCGAGGAACTTACGGATGATGTATCTGTCGAGAATCTTGAACATATTCGGTGGTGAGGCTGCCGTGCCGGAGGAGCCGCTCAGTGGAGACTGCTAAATAATACGGTGACTACTAAACTACTAAATTGTGTATCAGAGGCGGCGGTTGAGTTTTTCCACCATTTCGGCTTTCCACTGAGGGAATGTGCCGTCGATGATATGCGCGCGGGCCTGCTCCACGAGCCACAGATAGAAGCCGAGGTTGTGGATGGATGCTATCTGCATGGCCAGTATCTCGTTGGCAATGAAGAGGTGACGCACATACGCCTTGGTGTAGTGGGTGTCCACGAAGGTGGGTCCGTCGGGCCAGAGGGGGCTGAAGTCGTCGGCCCACTTGCGGTTGCGCATGTTCATGGTGCCTTCGGGAGTGAAGAGCATACCGTTGCGGCCGTTGCGGGTAGGCATCACGCAGTCCATCATGTCCACGCCGCGGTCGATTGCTTCGAGGATATTGACAGGCGTGCCGACGCCCATGAGGTAGCGAGGTTTGGTGGTAGGGAGCACGTCGTTGACCACTTCAATCATGTCGTACATCACCTCGGCGGGTTCGCCCACGGCCAGGCCGCCGATAGCATATCCGTCGGCGTCGAGCGACACCACATGCTCTGCGGCTTCGCGGCGCAGGTCGGGATAGGTACAACCCTGAACGATGGGGAAATATGACTGATAGTGGCCGTAGAGGGGCTGTGTGGCCTTGTAGTGAGCCCAGCCACGTTCGAGCCAGCGCTTGGTGAGGTCGAGGGAGCGGCGGGTATAGGCTCTGTCGGAGGTGCCGGGGGCGCACTCGTCGAGGGCCATCATGATGTCGGAGCCTATGATGCGCTGTATATCAACGACATTCTCCGGCGTAAAGATATGCTTGGAACCGTCGATGTGGCTGCGGAAGGTGGCTCCTTCCTCGGTGAGCTTGCGCATGCCCGAGAGGGAGAACACCTGGAAACCGCCGCTGTCGGTGAGGATGGGACGGTCCCAGCCGATGAAGCGGTGAAGGCCTCCGGCCTTGTGCAGAATCTCTGTGCCTGGCCGGAGGTATAGGTGGTAGGTATTGCCCAGGATGATGCGGGCGTTGATGTCGTCGGCGAGCTCGTGGCGATGTACGGCCTTGACTGTACCGGCGGTGCCCACGGGCATGAAAATAGGGGTGGGTATATCGCCATGGTCGGTGGTGATAGTGCCGGCTCGTGCCGAGGTGCCGGCGCACGTGCTGTCGAGAACGAATTTCATCAGTTGAAAAGTTTTGAGGGATATATACCGTCGTTGTGAAGAGCGGCGAGGCGCTCTACTACGGTGCCGCGATCTTCGGGATATGTGACGCCGAACCAGCGTGAGGTGGTGCTGAGGACGTCTACTGTGGCTTCGCCGTTCTTCACAAGCTTGTCCACTACGGAGGGTATGAAGAATTCGCTTTTGGGTTTGTCGATATATTTGTTGAGGAAGCGGCGGAATTCACGCTCGCTGTATTCAAAGTAGTCGGGAGTGAATCCCCAGAGGTTCATGCTCACGGGTGTCTCTGCATCGAGATGATGAGCGTTGCCGTCGGAGTCCTTATATGTAATAAGGTGTTCGTCGTCGAAAGCTATGGCAGTACGTTCTACGACGTTGGAGAGGTGTCCGTCGGCATCTACCGTGCATACGCCGCGGCTCACGGAGCCGTTCTCGGTCATTGTGTTGCCGAGATGGAAAGCAACCATGCAGTATTTGCCGCGAGCCTCTGCGGGGAGTGAATTAAGCTGCCGAGCCATTACCTCGAAGGCGTCGCGGCCGTAGAAGTCGTCGGCGTTGATTACGGCGAAGGGTTCGGTGATGGCTTTGCTACCCATCATGATAGCGTGGTTCGTACCCCATGGCCGGGTGCGGTCGGCAGGGGCTGTATAGCCTTCGGGGAGGGCGTCGACGGTCTGGAACACGAGTTCTACAGGCACATGGCCTGCGTATTTGCTGAGTATCTTGGTGCGGAAGTCTTCTTCGAAGTCGTGACGTATCACAAAAACGATTTTACCGAAGCCCGCCTGAAGTGCATCATATATAGAATAGTCCATGATGGTCTGTCCGTCCGGACCGACGCCATCAAGTTGCTTGAGGCCGCCGTAACGGCTGCCCATGCCTGCTGCCAGTACAAAAAGTGTAGGTTTCATCAGAGAAGTTAGTTATTATCGAAAAATTTCCGCAAATTTAAGCAAATTTTGCAACATGACCAAACTCTCAATTGATAGCCTCGGGCATTATGGCGTTGGTGGTGATGATGTCCACACCCATATCCTGTAACTCACGGGCGCGGTCGAGCTTGTCCACAGTCCAGCAGTTTACCTTCAGTCCCATGGCGTGTGCTTCAGCCACAGAGGTGCTGTCGAGCTGGTCATGGGCGATGTCTATGTCTATGCGGAGGCTGTCGCACCAGGGCAGCGAGTCCTGCCAGTTCTTGTTGCCCAGAAACTGAAGCTCAATGTCCGGCGCTGTCTCGCGGATGTATTGCAGACAGGGCTTCATCGACGTGAGTATTACGCACTTGTCGCGGAATCCTGCGGCGGTGATGGTGTCGATGAGGGCCGGGATATTGGTGAAGTCCTTGGAGTTGATGCCGGTGGACCATTTGAGTTCTATGACGGGGCGTACGTCGGCGTCACGGCAGATGTCGAGGTACTCCGTGAGGGTACAGATCGTGCCGGTGAAGTGGCCTTTGAGACGCTCCTGCTGCAGAGTGTCGGCGCGTAGCTCGGCGAGGGTGGCCTCGGCGATTTCATGCTTGCCGCCGAGGCGACGGTTGTCGGTGTCGTGGCAGATGACGAAGTGACCGTCGGCGGTGATACGCACGTCACATTCAAGGAAGTCGTAGCCTCGGGCGGCGCCGTTGATATAGGCCGGGGCGGTGTTCTCTACTCCGGTGTCGCAGCCGCGGTGACCTACGAGGAGTGTGCGAGCGCCGACGGAGGTGGCGGCGAGGAGACAGGTGAGCAGTAGTGCGCTGTATTTCATAGTAATTGGTATAGACGTGATGAATGTGTATTAATTGTAGTATGAATTTATGCAGTCTGAGACGCCTTGCGAGCTCCGAAGAAACGGTCGACTATCTGGGCTATCGCGCCGTCGCCGGTGATATTGCATGCGGTGCCGAAGCTGTCCATAGATATATAGAGGGCTATCATGAGGGCGTTGTCGGCCTCGGTGAAACCGAGCATCGACGATAGCAGACCCAGTGAGGCCATGATGGAGCCGCCGGGGACGCCTGGCGCCGCTACGATGGCGATGCCGAGCATTGCCACGAAGCCGGCGAACATGCCTGCGTCGAAGGGCATGCCGCGCATGAGCATGAGCGCTACAGCACATGCTACAATCTTCAGCGTGGAGCCGGACATGTGGATGGTGGCGCAGAGGGGCACCACGAATCCGGCGACGTCGCGGCTGACACCCATGGCGATGGTGCGTTCGAGAGTGACTGGGATGGTGGCGGCCGACGACTGGGTGCCGAGGGCTGTGGCGTAGGCCGGCAGCATGGTCCATAATGCCTTGAAGGGATTGAGGCCGGAGAAAAGCGACGCCACAAAGTACTGCAGCAGAAGTACTACGATGTGGAGGATGAATATCACGCCTATGATTTTGACGAAGGTCACGAGCACGGGAGCCACGGCGCCCTCGATGGTCATAGACAGGAATATGCCGAAAATATACAGCGGCAGGAGCGGTACTATGAGCTTGCGTATGAGGATATTGATGATACCGCGGAAGTCGTCGAGCACGGCTCGCAGGGGTGCCGCTTTCTCGTCCAGGACGGCGCAGCCGAAACCGAGGATGAAGGCCAGTCCGAGAGCTGCGGTGACGCCGGCCAGTGGCTCGAGGGGTACGGTGAAGTAGGGTGTGGGCACTGTTCCTGAGGTGCCGAGGTCGGCTATCTGTGTGCCGGAGATGAGCGAGGGGAATATGGCCGTAGATACGCCGTAGGAGAGCATGCCGCTGCAGAAGGTCATCACATAGGCTATGGCTACCGTGAGGCCGAGCATGGCGCCTGCGCGTCGACCGGTGTCGGCGATGGCGGGAGCTACGAAGCCCACTATCAGGAGGGGGATGGTGAAGTTGAGCAGCGCCGAGAAGAGGCCGTTGAAGGTGGCGGCAATGCGGCATGCCCACATCGGCAGTATATATGCCGCGCCTATACCGAGTGCGATGGCGATGATGATGCGGCCAAGGAGGCCTATGTGCGGTAGGTGTTTCATGGTTCGGATGGTGGTGGCGGAGGTACCAGGCGCGAGCTCATCTCCCACAGGGCATAGATGGGGATGAATACCACTAAGAGTGTGAAGGGGTCGCCCGTAGGTGTTATGAGAGCTGCCACGACGAGGAGAGCCACGATCGCGTGGCGGCGGTAGGTGTTGAAGAATCCGCGGTTGAGGATGCCGGCTTTGCCCAGGAGCCATGCTACAACAGGGAGCTCGAAGACGGCGCCCATGAGCAGGAGCAGGGTGAAGAAATTGTCCATGTACGAGTCGAGCGACACGATGGGCCGTATCGTCGAAGATAGCTGATAGTCAGCGAGAAAACGTACACAGAGCGGGAACACGAGGAAATAGCCCGTGGCCACACCGAGGTAGAACATGATGTTGCCGAAGACGAAGTTGCGGCGTATGCCGCGGCGCTCGTGTTCGTAGAGCGCCGGCGCCACGAAGCCCCATAGTATGTAAAGTATTATGGGAAAGCCCACTATGAGCGCCGTCCAGCAGGCGGCGGAGAAGTGGACAAATATCTGCGAGGCGAGTTCGAGGCTTACCACGTCGACGTGGAAGTCGGGTGGTGTGGGGTCGGCGCCGAAGCGTGAGCCCAAGGCATCGAAGAAGCGGTAGGTGACGAATCCGGGTTCGCACGGCGCCATGATAACATGGTCGAAGGCCCACGGCATGACCAGGAAAGCGCCCACGCCTATGATGGCCACGACTGCGGCTACCTTGAGCAGAACACTGCGCAGGGCGTCAACGTGATCCCAGAAGCCGGCATTGGAGGAGGCAGGCATCGGCGTCGTTTATCAGGCTTTCGAGGAGGAGTCGGTTTTTTTGTCGTCTTTCCCGGTGTCTGTGTCGGGCTCGTCGAGGGGACGGTTCATCTCCTCGCGGGCCTCCTGCATACCTTTGCGGAAGGAGTGGACACCCTTGCCGAGACCGCGCATGAGCTCGGGTATCTTGCGGCCGCCGAACAGCAGGAGCACCACTAAAAAGATGATAATCCATTCCCAGCCGCGCAAGTTGCCTAAAAATAAGGGTGTTAATATGATATTTGCCATTGTATCGATGTGTTCTGACGGTGATAAAATGTGTGTCGTATTATTTTAGATGTGTAAAGTTACAGATTTTTACTCGAAAAGCACTAACTTTGCACTAATAATTAAGACAATTTATAACCAATCATATGAAAGCATACGTTTTTCCCGGTCAGGGTGCTCAGTTCGTAGGAATGGGCAAAGACCTGTACGACAACAATGAAGAGGCTCGCGCCCTCTTCGAACGCGCTAATGAAATCCTCGGTTTCCGCATCACGGACCTGATGTTCGCAGGTACTGACGAAGACCTTCGTCAGACCGCCGTCACCCAGCCCGCTATTTTCATCCACAGCGTGCTTCTTGCCAAGAGCCTCGGAGCCGACTTCCGTCCCGACATGGTGGCCGGTCACTCTCTGGGCGAATTCTCCGCCCTCACCGCTGCCGGCGCTCTGAGCTTCGACGACGGCCTGCGCCTCGTAGCCGCCCGCACCCGCGCCATGCAGAAGGCTTGCGAACTCAAGGAGAGCACAATGGCTGCCGTACTCGCCCTCCCCGACGAGAAGGTAG
>CAMWKV010000010.1 GCA_947174915.1 uncultured Porphyromonadaceae bacterium
ATAATGCAGCGTCGGGTCGGCATAAACCTTAGATATATACTTACCATAGATAGGCAGAGCCATCGACGCACCCTGACCCTGCGCCATATTATTGAAGTGGATATAGCGCTCCTCGCCACCTACCCAAGTAGCACTCACGAGATCCGGAGTAAAGGCCATGAACCAACCGTCGGCATTGTCGTTGGTGGTACCCGTCTTACCGCCTGTCTGGGCGGTGATGTTGTACGGCGGACGACGGAGACGATTGCCCGTACCACTGTCTATCACATTGAGGAGCACCGAGAGGATACGGCCATGTCCGCGCTGCGTCATCACCTCCGTCTGACGGGGAGAGAAGTCGGAGATTACATTGCCGTTATTGTCGGCGATGGCAGTAACATAGATGGGATCCGAGCGCATACCGTTGTTGGCGAAGGCGCTATAGGCCGTCACCATCTCCTTGACCGACACTTCGGCCGGACCAAGGCAGAGCGATTTCACTGCCGGCAGCGAATTGGTGATACCGTAGGAGTGCATGCGTTTGACGAGTTCGGCCGGACTGAGGCGGTCCATGATGCGAGCCGAAATCCAGTTGTTGGAGTTCGTCAGCGCCCAGCGCAGATCCACCATCTCGCCCACGCGCGCCTTGCTGGCATTGCGCGGCTGCCACACACGCCCGCTCTCATCATAGAGCGTAGGCTGCTCGTTGAGCATCATCGTGCAGGGAGTAAAGTCGTCCGTCTCGAAAGCGTAGGTGTAGAGGAACGGCTTGATGGTCGATCCAATCTGTCGGCGTCCGGTCGACACCATATCATACTGGAAGAAATGGAAATCAGGGCCACCGACATAGGCTTTGACAAAACCGGTCGTGGGATCCATCGACATGAAGGCGCAGCGCAGGAAGGACTTGGTGTACATCATCGAGTCCATCGGCGTCATCACCGTGTCCACCGGGCCGTCGTAGCTGAACACCGTCATCTCGGTAGGCGTGTTGAACTGCTCGCGCAGCTCATCGACGCTCAGACCTGCCACACGTGCCACTCGGCCGCGCTCGCTCTGGCGCATGGCGTTGGTGATGAGCTGCTGCCACATATTGTCGGTCAACTCCACATGGCTGGTGGTGTACGGAGCGCGCGCGGTACCCTTCTTCTCGCGGAAGAACTGCTGCTGCAGCGAGCGCATGTGCTCGTCAACTGCTTCCTCGGCATACTCCTGCATACGCGAATCGATGGTGGTGTATATCTTCAGGCCATCATTATATATATCGTACTTTGTGCCATCGGGCTTGCGCACCTTCTCTATCCAACCGAAGAGGGGGTTGGTAGCCCAGGCGATGGAGTCGTCCACGAAACGCTGGCCATCCCATGAGGGATAGTTCGAACGCTCGGGACGCTTGGCGGTGAGGATGCGGCGAAGCTCCTCGCGGAAGTATGGCGCCGGACCTTCCTTGTGGTCCACACGCTGAAAATCAAGCGTAAGTGGCTGAGCCTGCAGACTGTCGCGCTGCTCGCGGGTGAGTTTGCCGGCCTTATACATCTGGTCGAGCACCACATTGCGACGCTCGCGAGTGCGTTCGGGCTTGCGCACAGGGTTGAAGTAGGCAGGATTCTTCACCATGCCCACGAGTGTGGCAGCCTCGAGAGTATCAAGCTCCGATGCGCTCTTGTTGAAGTACACATTGGCTGCCGACTTGATACCCACGGCGTTATAGAGGAAGTCGAACTGATTGAGGTACATCTTCAGAATCTCCTCCTTGGAGTAGAAACGCTCCAGCTTGATGGCTATCATCCACTCGATAGGCTTCTGAAGGGCACGAGCCAGCAGACCCGAACTTGGCGGCGAATAGAGCTGCTTGGCGAGCTGCTGGGTGATGGTACTGCCGCCGCCGGCACTCTTCTGGCGCATGAGTACCGTCTTGATGACAGCACGAGCCACGGCCTTGACGTCGACACCGGAGTGCTCGTTGAAGCGGGCATCCTCCGTAGAAATCAGTGCATCCACCACCGCCGGCGAAATTTCGTCAAAATCGGCATACACACGGTTGCCCGTATTGCGGAAATAGCGACCGAGTTCCTGGCCGTCGCTGCTGTATATCACCGTTGCGAACTTGTCCTGCGGATTCTTAAGCTCCTCAATAGGAGGCATATATCCCACAACACCATTATAGATAAGGACAAAGAACAGACCGCCGAGCACTACGAAAGCGGCGAAACTAAGCCATAATATTTTGATAGCCGTCCGTGTCCGTGAAGACCTGCGCGCGGGACGGGTAGAGGTTTGTGTCATCGTAAAATCAGAAAAAATATCTGTACAAAATTAGTGATTTTTTGTCAATTCGACAAAAATCACTACATTTGCAGACGCAAACCACGCCCGAATGGTGGAATGGTAGACACGAGGGACTTAAAATCCCTTGGTATAACAGCCGTATGGGTTCGAGTCCCATTTCGGGCACAAGCGAAATCCCTTAGCTCACTGAGTCTTAAGGGATTTCGCTTTTTCTACAAAGCGCCTACAAAGCACTTTTGAGTACATTACATGCAATTAAAGCCTGCGTTGCAGTGAAATCATGCTCAGTCAACATGTGTGGCGTCTGAAGTGTTATATACCAAAAACGCTTCAACTATGACATCACCTGCACCAACGACCTCATCACCGCAGCCACGGCACTACGTGGAATTCCTCATTTATATTGCTATTCTGGGAGCCTTCAGCTCACTCGTCAACGATATGTATCTACCGACGATGCCGGCTATGATGCGCGAATTTCATACCACCCCTTCCGCCACACAGCTCGGCCTCTCCATGGCCATGCTCGGCATGGGTATTGGCTCGTTGGTATGGGGCTCGCTCAGCGACAGCCGCGGGCGTAAGTCCATGTTGATATGGTCCTTGGTAATCTTTGTCATAGCCACAGGCCTTTCCCTGCTATCGCGCAGCATAGGATTCTTCGTCGGCTGCCGATTGATTCAGGGACTTGGCGCGGGAGGTGCTATGGTACTCTCCTACTCTATCCCTACCGACTACTACAGTGGCCGCAATCTCGCCGCAGTGATGGCGCTCGTAGGTGCCATCAACGGTATCGCCCCTGCCGGAAGCCCGCTCCTGGGCGGTTTTATGGCCGAATCGGTAGGATGGCGCGGCATCTTCATCGTATTGCTCGCCATAGGTGTAGTCATGACCTTCTGGTCGTGCCGCATGCCTGACAGCCTGCCTCCGTCGCGTCGAAGCGCTGCCAAGTCGCTCCGACAGTACGCTCAGGCATATATGGTGATGTTCAAAGACCGACGATTCATGACCTATGTACTCCTCAAGGCCATAGGCATAGGCGTACTCTACGCCTACATCTCCTCGGCGCCCTTCATCCTGCAGGACCACTTCGGTTTCCGCCCCCTTGAGTTCGGCCTCATCTTCGGCGGTAATGCCATTGCTATTGCCCTCGGCTCGATGCTCGTGATGCGTTTCCGCGTGCTTAAGACAGGACTCGTCGCCGGCTCACTCATCATGTGCGCCTTCGGTATCGGCGACGCTGCCGTGATGTATTTCGCGGACAGTTTCTTGCTCTACGAACTCATGTCCGTGCCCATGTTGCTCGGTAGCGGCATGATATTCGCGAGCGCCAACAGCCTCGGCATGGACGTTGGCCGCAGCGACGCGGGCACCGCAGCCGCCATCCTCAATGTCATCAAGTACATCTTTGCGGCCATCGTGGCACCGCTGGTCGGTCTGGGCAATATCCTCCACTCAACGGCCATCACTTTCACGGCACTCTGCCTTATCACCTTAGCACTAGCCTACGCAGCCTCGCGTCTCACCCCGCTCCAGGAGATGATTAAGACCTCGTCTTCCAAATAGTTAGCACCGGAGTCTTAGACCTTTGTCTTGGATTTACTCCACCGGGGCGAGGTTGATGAGGGCACCGGTAACGGGGTCGAAAGTAGCGCTGTACGGTGCCTTCTTGTCGTAGAATAGTGCCGGATTGATACCGAATGTGATACCGAGCTGAGCCACCGGTATGAGGCTGCTTTCCACCACATTACCGTTGTAGTTCACCGACACATTGGCACTGCCGGGGACGGTATATGCCACACCGCCTTTGGGGAAGATCTTGGGCTCGCCCTTCTCGTTGACGGGCACGGCGCCACGCTCCACCACCTTGATATCTACCGTAATAGGGCTTCCGGCAAGATTGTCGGCATCAAGCAGACCGTCTACAGCCGACAGGCGACCTATCACGCGGCCACTGACATCGGTACTGTCCGGGATGACAGTGTACTTACGCACCACGGTAGATGTCGATGTAGTGCCGGCGAACATGGCCGTCAGCGCTGCCTCCTGAGCCGACAGATTGTCGAGCACGAGCTGCATGGCAGCACCGTCGGAAGGCATATTGTCGGCCTGACCGGACAGGATGTCGGAGCGCATCTCGCGCAGTTCGAAGATACGCTGCGCCGCCAGTTCGGCCTTCTTCGATACCGACGCACTGCGTACCATATCGGGTGTCACTGCCTGACGAGCTATATCGCCTTCGAGCGGCGTGGGGGCCGCAGGACGCGCAGCAGGTATAGCGGGAGCCGCCGCCGTGGGAGCTCCGTCTGTATTGATACCCAGCGGAATATCAGTATCTGTGAGGCTTATGGAGACCGCCTGACCGGGCTTGAACTGAGCCGTCCAGCGGTTGTCCGAATCGGGGATACCACGCGGCACAATCACTGCACTGAGTACACGCGCCGTAGTGCTCGGCGCTGTCACAGCGTCGGTGATACTAAGATGGCGGCGGGCATAGTTGTAGAACTCGCCCGGCTGCTTTTCGGTCAGCTCGGCCTCGACGTAGATGTCGACAGCCGTTGCCGGAAGGGTGTACGTGAGGCCGTATTCGTTGGCCTTTCCGGCGGTGATTCGTTGACTGGTCTGCGCCGCAGCCGTGCCGGCACTGACAAGGGCGACGATGAGTAAGATGCCGTATTTCATTGTTTTTCAGGATTGAGCCGTGGTACGTGGATTAAGGATAGAGTCTATAGCCGGGCCTATGGCATCGGCGATATCTTCGGCCGTGGAGCCTTCGACACCGCATGTTCGTGCGGCGATGCGTCCGGCGACGCCATGAATATATACCGCTACAACGGCGGCATACTCCGGGCGGAGCCCCTGCGCTATGAGGCCGGTAAGGAGACCGGTGAGGACGTCGCCGCTGCCGGCGGTGGCGAGAGCCTCCGTGCCGGACGAGTTGACGATGACGACTCCGTTGGGCCATATTGTCATGGTCTTGGGGCCCTTGAGGACGATGATGATTTTGTAGCGGGCAGCCATCTCGATAGCCATCAGCAGACGGGTACCGTCGCTATTCTGAAGTCCGAAGAGACGGTCGAACTCACCCGCATGAGGTGTAATCACCGAGCGCTCGGGGATATAGTCGTGCATGTGGTGCTTGGCTATCAGGTTGAGAGCGTCGGCATCGAGCACGAGCGGACGGCGTGCGGCGTAGCAATTCTTGAGAAAGGCTTCGAGGGCATCGGCGGTGGCGTCGGACTGACCTATGCCCGGACCGATTGCCACAGCCTCGCAGTCGCGCGGATTGTCGAAGGAACGAATCTCGGTGTCACCCTCGCCGGCAGCGAACATTGCAGACGGCACTGCCGTCTGGAGCACCACATATGCGCATCGAGGACCGTGGCATGTCACCCGGCCGCAACCGGAGCGCGTGGCGGCTCGTGTGGCGAGCACGGCGGCGCCCACCATACCGTAGCTGCCGGCAAATATGAGAGCATCGCCGAGGTCAGCCTTCGACACGGTGAACTCACGCTTGGGATAGACCTTGCGCACGCCGCGGGCATCTATGAGCTGCGACGTGCAGCGAGTCTCGGACATAGCTTCCTCGTTGAATGGTACGGCGAGAGTCTTCCAGCGGCCTACGAGCTCTGCATTCTCCGGCAGGAAGAAGGCCAGCGTGGGGCCTACGAGCGTCAGGGTGAGGTCGGCGTGGACGATATTGCGGTTGATCATACCTACCGATAGGTCGGTGGTCATACCGGAAGGGAGGTCGATGGATACGACACGAGCACCGCTCTCATTGATATGACGCGCCACGGCCTGATAGCCGCCAAGGAGCGGCTTGCGATACTCCGAGCCGAAGATACCGTCCAGCACGATAGTATCGGCCGGATTGATATCGGGCATCTCGAAGTCTCCCGGGGTGAGCACCTCTATGAGATAGCGCGAACCGGTGCTTTCGAGGAAGCGCGAGCGCGCCGCCGCAGTATCGATAGACAGCAGATTGCCGCCGACATTGAAGAGTACCACAAGAGCCTTACAGCCACGAGCATGCAGCTCGAGAGCCGCCTCGAGGGCGTAGGCGCCGCAGATGGTGTCGCCGGCGAAAACAATCACCTTCTCGCGTCGCTCGGAGCGGAAGGCGTCCACCTCGCGGGCCACCTGCTCGCCGACAGTCGCTATGAATGCTGCGCGGCGCTCTATCATATATGCCCTGTTGCCGGGCTCGAGCTGACCGATGGTTTCAAGACGTCCGATGGTGACCTCTGTGATACGGTCTATATCTTCCGGTGAATAGATGTTCTTCATTATCAGTCTATCGTTGTCGGAGTCATCCGAGCTGTGTCAAAGCGGTATCCGTATTTTGACGACACAGACGGATTTATGTGTTTGAGGAGAGATTATGTATTGGGAGGGGGGGGGAAACGGCTATCAGAGAGCGAGGAGCTGCTCGAGCTTTTCCTTGATGGCATCTTCTTTCTGACCGCCTACGAGACGGATGTCGGTGCGCTCTCCGTTTTTGAAGAAAAGCAGTGTGGGGAGCGAACGGATACCGCATTCGGTGCAGAAGTCGGACTCTTCGTCGCAGTTATATTTGCCTATTACCACGCGGCCTTCGTATTCCTTGGCGAGGGCGTCGATGGTGGGAGCCATGGCGCGACAGGGACCGCAATAGCTTGCCCAGAAGTCTACTACTACAGGATCGCCCGAGGCGATGATACCATGAATGTTTTCGTCTGTAAATTCCATAGTCGTATTGAATGATTATATTTCTGTTAGCTGATTGTCAATATATCTGGCAGCATCATTTCGCTTTCGCACGACGCGCCTTGATTTTGTACGAGAATCCCTCTTCGTCGAGATTGTGGAGGAATTGCCGCGAGAGCTTCGTGTTCAGCGCCGTGCTGTGGGTGAAGCTCTTGTGATATTTCTCGGAGTATATCTGTATATAGACGGGCACACCGCCAGGGGCGAGCTTGCGCTTACCGGTATTGTCGAGCGGACACTCCTCGTTGAGAATCTCACGGAGCGACATAAACTGCTCCGGCTCTACGGTGATGGTAATATCCTCCGTCATGTGGCCTTTGAGCTCGTCGAGGTGCATGATGCGCGTGGGGTTGAAGCGTATCTCCATGGAGTTGGTACGCTTGTTCTCGCGCTCCTGGAATGCACCTACTACACATACGGGGGTACCCACGCGGCAGAGACGGTCGAATTCGGCGCGCTGCTTCTCGAAGATGGTCACCTCGGCAGTGCCCGTATAATCCTCCACCTTGAGGATAGTCATGGTACCACGCGGGAATGTGCGCTCCTCCACCGACGATACAAGACCACCGAAGGATACATATCCACCCTGGGGAGTCACCTGGTCGCACTCGTTTTTATCGGCACAGGTCATTGTCATGCCGTATTTTATCTCAAGCCAATAGGGGTCGAGGGGATGGGCCGATAGGTACATGCCCACGAGGTCGCGCTCGCGGTTGAGGCGCACAAGGTTGTCCCACAGAGGCATGGACTGTATGCGCGGACGGCTGTTCTCGCGTATGTTCTCGTCGTCGAAGCCGAATAGCGAGCCCATGCCATCGTCCTTCTGATTCTGCCGGGAAGCACCGTAGCGCAGCAGCTGCTCGGCAACGGACTCGCCCTTCTTGCCTACCTCCCCGCTGAGGTCCTCGCGCTTGACGCCGGTGAAGCAGTCGAAGGCGCCGGCCAGGACGAGATTGTCGAACACGCGGCGGTTGATGCTCTGCGTCGGCACACGCTCCACGAAGTCGTAGATGTCAGCATAGGGGCCATTCTTCTCGCGCTCGTCGATGATGGCACGCACCACATCGGGACCTATGCCCTTGATAGCGGTGAGGCCGAAACGTATCACCCCCGGCTCGGCCACACTGAAGGTGCTCATAGAGGCGTTGATATCCGGGCCCTTCACGTCGATGCCCATGGTGCGGCACTCGTCCATGTAGAACGATAGCTTGGTGATGTCGTTGAGGTTTCGGCTGAGCACTGCCGCCATGAACTCGGCGGGGTAGTTGGCCTTGAGATAACCGGTCTGGAAGGCTACCCAGCTGTAGCAGGTGGCGTGCGACTTGTTGAAGGCGTAGGAGGCGAATTTCTCCCACTCTGTCCATATCTTGGCGAGCACCTCCACTTTATGTCCGCGAGCACTACCTCCTTCGAAGAATTTCTCCTTCAGCTCGTTCATCTTGGCTATCTGCTTCTTACCCATAGCCTTACGCAGTGTATCGCTCTGGCCGCGGGTGAAGCCTGCCAGGAGTCGCGAGAGCAACATCACCTGTTCCTGGTAGACGGTGATGCCGTAGGTATCCTTGAGGTAGACCTCCATCTCGGGGATGTCGTACTCTATCTTCTTCTCGCCGTGCTTACGGGCGATGAACTCGGGAATATTGTCCATAGGACCCGGGCGATAGAGGGCATTCATGGCGATGAGATCCTCGAACACACTGGGACGCAACTGCCTGAGGTAGCGCTGCATGCCGGGCGATTCGAACTGGAATGTACCCACCGTGGCACCGCGCGAGTAAAGCTCGTAGGTCTTGGGGTCGTCGATGGGGATATTGTCGATATCTACCTCTATGCCCTGCGACCGACGAATATTCGCCAGCGCCTCCTTGATGATGGAGAGCGTCTTGAGGCCGAGGAAGTCCATCTTGATAAGTCCCGTCTCCTCGATGACGTGGCCGTCGTACTGTGTGACGAGGATGCGCTCGCCGTTCTTGTCGGCAGCGGTGCTCACGGGCACCCAGTCGGACACGTCATCGCGGCAGATGATGACTCCGCAAGCATGTACACCTATGTTGCGGACGGTACCTTCGAGCTTGGCGGCATAGTTCATGAGCTCACGCACGGACGGGTCGCTGTCCATCTCCTGCTTGAACTCCGGCACATAGTTGATGAGATTGCTCACGGTGCACTTGAGCTCCTTCTCCTTGTTCTCGTCGGCGGGGTCTATGGGCATGTGGCGCGGCACGAGCTTGGTGAGCCGCGTAGATATAGGCATGGGCACCGACATCACACGCGCCACGTCCCTGATGGCCGACTTGGCAGCCATGGTACCGTAGGTGATGATGTGTGCCACATTCGGGGCGCCGTAGCGCTCGGTCACATAGTTGAGCACTGTCTCGCGGCCATCGTCATCGAAGTCGACGTCGATATCAGGGAGCGAGATACGGTCGGGATTGAGAAAGCGTTCGAACAGCAGGTCGTAGCGCAGAGGGTCGATCTGTGTGATACCCAGACAGTAAGCTACCACCGAACCGGCAGCCGAGCCACGCCCGGGACCGATACTGACACCCATGGAGCGGCCCGTGCGGATGAAATCCTCCACAATGAGGAAGTATCCGGGGAAACCCATGGT
Organism: uncultured Porphyromonadaceae bacterium; assembly: GCA_947174915.1. GTDB lineage: Bacteria > Bacteroidota > Bacteroidia > Bacteroidales > Muribaculaceae > CAG-873. Next base: position 9,629 of record CAMWKV010000010.1, read on the forward strand.
CTTCATGATGTGCAGCTCGAAGTTGACACGCTCCTCCACCTCTTCCGACAGCGGCAGTCCGTAGCGGCGGGCAGCTCCTTCGTAGGCAATCTTGCGGAGGTAGTCGGCCTCGAACTTTATGCGGTAGAGCTTCTCGTAGCCACCGAGCTTCTCTATCTTCTTCTCGCCCTCCTCGCGGCTGAGCACCACATTGCCGTTCTCATCTTGGGTGAACTCGTCGTAGAGCTGTTCTTCGGTGATACGTTGGCGGTACTCCTCCTCGGTGCCGAAGTCGGCGGGGATGGCGAAGAAGGGCATGATGGGAGCATGATTGATGTCATACTCCTCCACCTTGTCAGCGATTTCGAGGGTATTAGTGAGGGCTTCGGGGATATCGGAGAACACCTGCTCCATCTCGGCAGTGGTCTTGAACCACTCCTGCTTGGAGTAGAGCATGCGGTCCTCATCGGTGACATATTTGCCTGTACTGAGACAGATGAGTCGGTCGTGGGCCTCGGCGTCGCTCTCGTTGAGGAAGTGCGAGTCGTTGGTGGCCACGAGCTTGATATTGTACTTGCGTGCGAGTTCTATGAGCTGCGGCTCTATGGCACGCTGGAGGGTGTAGGCCTCATGATTGGCGCGTGGTACGGTGGCCTTGTGGCGCTGAAGTTCCAGGTAGTAGTCGTCGCCGAATACGCGGTGGTACCAGCGCACAGCCTCGTCGGCGGCTTCGAGGTCACCGGCGGTGAGTTTCTTGGGCACTTCACCGCCAAGGCATGCCGAGCATACGATGAGTCCCTCGCGGTGAGCTTCGAGCTCCGTGCGATCGGTACGAGGATGTGTATAGTAGCCCTCCGTCCAGGCCTTCGACACGAGGCGGATGAGGTTCTTGTAGCCGGTGCGGTTCTTGGCGAGCACCACCAGGTGATAGCCGCGGTCGGTGCGGTCGCTCTTGTCGTGCATATCACCGCGAGCCACATACATCTCGCAGCCTATGATGGGTTTGAGATGACGCGACTGTTCCTTCTCCACCTCTGCGCGGGCGGCGGCGATGGCATCGGCATCACCCTCAGCCTCGGCGGCGGCAAGAGCCTCCTTGGCCTTCTTGACGGCCTTCTTCACCGAGCCGTTGTGCTTCTCAATGGCGTTGAAGAAGTCCTTGGCACCGAACATGTTACCATGGTCGGTGAGCGCCACCGCCGGCATACCGTCGGCGACAGCCTTCTTTATGATGCCTCCGATGGTGCTCAGACCATCGAGGGTGGAGAACTGTGAGTGGACGTGAAGATGTACGAATTTCTGCATCGTGTTTACTTTGAGGAGAATAGAAAATGACACCCGCCGAGGCGAGTAATCAAGGCCAAAGTTACGAATTTTTCAGCCAATTCTCAAATCTTTTTCATCCTCCCGCACCTGAAATATTGCAAAAATTATGGCAAAAAATGTGTGGTCAGCCTAATACTACGTCGAGGATCATCATCAGTATGAAACCTATGCCGAAGCCTATCGTACCCATGTCGGAGTGGGCTCCCCGCTGAGTCTCGGGGATTAGTTCTTCTACAACAACGTAGAGCATTGCTCCGGCTGCAAAGGCCAGCAGATAGGGCAAGGCCGGTACTATCACTGCCGCAAGGAGCATAGTGATAATGGCCGCTATGGGTTCTACGACTCCACTGAGTGCCCCAATGGCGAAACTCCGTCCACGACTGCGTGAGGCGGCTCGCAGAGGGAGCGACACGATGGCGCCCTCGGGGATGTTCTGCACGGCCATACCTACGGCGAGGGCGGCGGCAGCGGCCATGCTCAGACCGGCATTGCCCTCCATAGCGGCGGCAAGGGATACGCCCACAGCCATGCCTTCGGGGATATTGTGGATGGTGATGGCGAGGGCCAGCTTGGTGGTACGCGAGAGTTTCGTCCGCGGGCCTTCGCCGGCATCTGAATGCATGTGCTGATGCGGGGTGATACTATCGATGAGGAGCATAAGGGCTATGCCGGCGGCAACACCAACAGTAGCCGGTACGACGCGCCACATTCCCTGCGAAGCGCACATATCCATGGCAGGGATGAGGAGTGACCACACGGAGGCGGCCACCATCACCCCGGCGGCAAAGCCGTGGAGTGTCTTTTCGAGAAGCGACGGCATGCGGTCGCGAAAGAGGAACACGCAGGCCGCGCCAAGTACGGTGCCTGTCAGAGGCAGGAGGAGGCCGATTAAAAGTCCTTCCATAGTTGAGTGTTTATTATCGGGGTGAATAGTGCTATTGTTGGTGCAAAGATACGGAATTATTTCGACCGAAGTTCAACTCTCGTGTCGGCGTAGTTGTTTAAGTTACATACTATCCGTTAAATACACTTCATCACATCATCAAACACATCCGCATCCATTATGAAAAGACTGCACACCTTTCTCGCTGCCGGCGCTATGCTGCTCCTACCATCAACTGCTTCCGCTCAGTACTATCAGATAGCGAATAAGCTGACGAGCCTCATATCCCCTGCCCTATCAGGGTCGTTCAACTACAAGGGCTTCGTGGATCTATCCGGTACTGCCGGCCTGGGACACAATCGCGCCAACTTCGTGAAAATCAGCACCACGCAGGGTTTCAAGTATTCTAACTGGTTCTTCATGGGCGCCGGCATAGGTGTGAATCTTGCCATCGCCAATCAGCCTCAATGGGGTGGTGACTACGACTACTATCGCCACGACTACTCCAAGACCAAGTGCATGATACCGGTCTACTCGGATTTCCGCTTCAATATCGGACCTGCCGACAACATGAGTTTCTTCATCGACGTGCGCCTCGGCGCTGCGTGGCTCATAGGGTCGAGCTACCTGGCCATGACAGATGCCTGCATGACATCCGAGACACAATTCTACATGAAGCCTGCCATGGGTGTGCGCATCCCTATAGCACCCAAGTCGAAGCAGGCCTTCAACGTGGGTGTCTCCTACCAGCTCCTGACCTCGAACAATAACTACTGGCGCTACTCCAACTCCGTCACCCTCAACAACCTCGGCCTCACCGTCGGCTTCGAATGGTAATCCTCCCCATTTTTATATATGTCGCTGGCCCCTCCCCCGTCGGAGGGCATCATATGTGTCTTTTGTTCCCTTGCCGGAGGGCATAGCATGTGCCGCTTGTGCCCCCTGCCGGAGGGCATCATATGTGTCTTTTGTGCGGGTCGCGTGCGACCCGAGCCCGAGGCATAAAAACGAGCAAAAGAGGGTGCGCCTATTGCGGCGCACCCTCTTTATTCGATAATCAGCGTTGATTATTCGCCGGGGATGATAGCCTCAGAGGGGCATACACCGGCGCAAGTACCGCAGTCGATGCAAGTATCGGGATCGATGTGGTAGATATCGCCTTCGGAGATTGCACCTACGGGGCACTCGGGGAGGCAGGTGCCGCAAGCAACGCATTTGTCGGTAATTACGTAAGCCATAATTGTGTGTTTTTAGATTCGATTGTTTGTTTGACGCCGCAAATTTAATGCTTTTTTCTTATACAGCTACATTTGCAGCGAAAAAAAATTCTCAGATGGCGCTCTCTATGTTCCACACAAAGGCTCGCAGACCGAGCTTGGGACGCTCGGCATCCATAGCACGCAGACGCTCCAGAACGGTATCTACGCGATGGTCCTCCACCATTGTGATGATGGCCGAGGCCATAGAAGGCCATGCATGGGAGCCATAGTGCGGCTCGCCGCTGACGCTGCCTCGGCCTGTCACCTGCTCCCAGGCTGTGAAGCCGCGACAGTTGGAGCGTTCGAGGGCATCGATAATACGCTCGCGATGAGCCTGGTCGAAGGTTATGAAGATTGCTTTCATACTTTGCTGACTTTAGATATTCATGGGACATATTCTCAAGCCTCCTTGGCGGCCAGAGCCTTGCGGTGCTTTCTGCGCTGATTATTGATACCGCGGGCAGCGAAGACACAGTAGAGCACGGGCACGAAGAGAAGTGTGAGGATAGTAGAGAAGGTAAGACCACCGATAACGGCAGTACCCATAGGACGCCACATCTCGGCACCCTGACCGGTACCGACGGCCATAGGTACCATACCGAGGATGGTGGTGAGGGTAGTCATCACTACAGGACGCAGACGCGACTCACCGCCGTCGATAACGGCACGGCGTATCGACATGCCGCGCTCACGGTTGAGCGAGATGTAGTCGATTAGCACGATACCGTTCTTCACTACGATACCGATAAGCATGATGGCACCGATCATCGACATCACATTGAGTGTGTGGCCGCTCAAATAGAGGATGATGAACACACCCGAGAAGGCGAAGAGGAGCGAGGTCATGATGATACCCGGATAGGTGTAGCTCTCGAACTGTGCCGCCATCACGATATACACAAGGATGATGATAAGCACGGCGAGCGTGAGAAGGTCGCGGAACGAATCCTGCTGGTCTTCGTACGAACCGGAGAGCTGAATGTTGACACCCTGCGGCAGTTCCATCTTGTCGATTTCGGCCATCGATGCCTCTACCACCTGGCTCATGGGCACGTCCTGCACGGTGGTGCTCACGGTGACGATACGCTCGCGGTCCTTACGCTCGATGGTAGGGGGTGTGAAGCGCTCTACCACGGTACCTACGTCGCGCACACGCACGGCCTTTCCGGCGGCGTTGTAGATGAGGATGTTCTCGATATCTTCCAGCGAGGTACGGAATTCGGGAGCGTACATCACCTTGATGTCGTACTCCTCACCGTCCTCGCGGTACTTCGACGCCGTCTGACCGTTGATACGGTTGCGGAGGGCATTTGCCGCGGTGGAAAGGTTCAGGCCGTAGAGGGCGAGCTTCTCGCGGTCGAAGTCAACCTGATATTCGGGCTGATAGTCGGAGCGCGATATGAGCACGTCGGCAGCACCGGGGATATTGCGGAGGAGGGCCTGCAACTGGCGTGCCACGGAGTCGGTCTCGGCGAAGTCATAGCCGTAGATTTCATAGTTGATGGTACTCTGACCGCCCATACCCATGCCGCCTGTGCTCACCTGGGATTTCTTGTACTCGGGGAAGTGGCGCAGGTCGGCTCGCATAGAGGCTGCAATCTCGGTGATGGAACGGTCGCGCTCGCCGGGGTCGGTGAGGCGGATGTTCATCGACACGATGTGCGGACCGTTGTCGCTCAGCGAGGCGTAGGTATTGTCGCTCGATGCATTACCCACAGTGTAGTTGATAGTACGCATCTCGGGATACTTCTCGGCCCAGAGGGCAACGAGGCGATCGGTGGTCTCCTGCGCTATCTCCATACGGGTGCCGATGGGGAGCTCGAGGTTGGCTCGCAGACGACCGTCGTCCTGAGTGGGGAAGAACTCGGTACCTACCTGGCGTACCAGGGCGAGCGAGCCCACGAAGATAGCCATACAGATGATGAATGTGACCGTCTTGTGGCCGATCACCCACGCGAGAGTGCGGCCATAGGCTCGGTCGAAGGCATCGAGGCCCCGATTGATGGGAGTGAAGAAGATGGTGTAGAGACGGCCGTGGCCGGTGGTGCGACGGAGCAGGAGACTACACAGCATAGGTGTGAGCGACAGGGCGCAGGTGGTGGAGATAATCATCATGATGGTCACCATCCAGCCGAGCTGACGGAAGAGCACACCGGACATACCGGTGACGAGGGTGAGGGGGAAGAACACCGCGATAAGGGTGAGCGTCGACGCGATAACGGACACCGCCACCTCATTGGTACCATGCACGGCGGCCTGCTTCGGATCCGAGCCGCGCTCGATGTGGGTGGTGACGTTCTCAAGTACCACAATGGCGTCGTCGACCACCATACCAATCGATATCGACAGCGCAGAGAGCGATATGATATTCAGCGTATTGCCCGTAGCATACAGGTAGATGAACGAGGCAATGAGCGAGATAGGAATGGTGATGGTAATGATGAGCGTAGCGCGCCAGCGACCGAGGAAGAGGAATACCACAATCACCACGAACAGAAGGGCGTAGAGCACCGTCTCGACGAGCGAGGCTATGGTATTGCGGATATTGTCGGAGGTATCCACCATGATATCGAGCTTCACATCGGAGGGCAGGCGCTTCTGCAATTGGGGCAGCATGGCGAGTACCTTGTTAGAAATCTCTACGGAGTTGGCACCGCTCTGCTTCTGGATGACAATCATTGCGCCCTGCTCGCCGTTATTGTAGGTGCGCTGTGTGCGCTCTTCGAGGGAGTCGTCGATGCGCGCTACATCGCGGAGGTAGACAAGGCTGCCGTCGTGAACGCCCACTACGATATTGGCCATCTGTTCGGCATCGGTGAATTCGCCCTGCACGCGCAGCGAGTAAGTGTCCGAACCGATATCGAACGAACCACCGGGGATATTGCGGTTCTCGGCGCCAATGAGCGAACCGATAGTCTCGGCGCTGAGGCCGTAGGCTTCGAGGCGGCTGGGGTCGACATAAACATGTATCTCACGCTTGGGTGCACCGGAGATGGACACAGAGCCAACGCCGGAGATACGTGCCAGAGGATTCGCCACGGCATCATCGAGGATTTTGTACAGACCCGGCATACTCTCCGAGGCTGTCACCTGCAGGATGATGATAGGAATCATGTCCGTGGAGAACTTGAAGATGACGGGCGTCTCGGCATCGTCCGGCATGGCCGATGATACGAGGTCGAGCTTGTCGCGCACGTCGTTGGTGAGCACGTCGATATCATTGCCGTACTCGAATTCGAGCGTGATGACGGAGATATTCTCACGGCTCTTGGAGGATATGTGCTTGAGGTCGCTCACGGCGTTGAGGACATTCTCCAGCGGGCGCGTCACATTCTGTTCGATATCCTGTGCGCTGGCGCCGGCGTAGGTCGTCATTACCATCAGCGTATTGGTCTCTATATCGGGATAGAGGTCGATGGGGAGCTTGCTTAGGGAGAAGAGACCGAGGATGACCACTGCCACATAGCAGAGAGTGGTCATGATGGGTCGCTTCACCGCGTTGCCGTATAGACTCATCTTGATTAAGGGTGTTAGATGATTGGCTGTAAGTTTATTATTGCGAGATTAGTATCATTGTACTGTCACCTGTACGCCGTCGGCAAGACGAGTCTGGCCGGTGATTACCACGGTGTCACCGTCGGCGACGCCGGAGATAAGCTCGTAGGAGTCGCCCAGGCGTTGGCCGAGCTCTACGCGGTCGTAGCTCACGCGGTCGCCGTGGAGTACATATACATATTTATTGCCGGAGCCGGACTGCTTCACAACGGCGCGGTCGGGCACTACGACGTGCTCCTGAGTGCCGAGGTCGATGCTCACGCGAGCGAACATACCGGGCTTGATACGTCCGGAGGGATTGTTGATGCGCACTTCCACCTGGAAGGTGCGGGTGGCAGTGTCGACGGTGGGGTAGATGCGTACTACGCTGCCGCAGAACTCCTCGCCGGAGAAGGCGTCGAAAGATACCTTGACGGGCATACCGGTGCGGATGAGGCTCAGGTCGTTCTCACTCACGTTGATCATCACCTTGACCTGCGGAGTGATCTGACCCACGGTGAGGACGGGCATATTGCCGGTCATATCGCCCGGGTCGTAGTTGCGGGCTGTCACCACGCCGCTGATGGGCGAGCGGAGGACGGTGTTCTCAAGCACATTGTTGTACTGCGAGCGGGCGGCGTCGAGCTGAGCCTTAAGCTGATCGACGGCCTGCTGTGTGCCGCCACCGATTTCGAGGAGCTTGACGGCGCGGTTGTATTCGCGCTCGATCTGTTCGAGGTTGATACGGAGCTGATCGATATTGCTCGAGTCAAGTATCACGAGTTCCTGGCCTGCGCGGACGGCATCGCCCACCTCTACGTTGATACGCTTGATACGGTTCGGCGTGGCAGGGGCGATGTTGTTGATATTCTCGGCTTCGACAGTGGCGGTGTAGACCTTCGTCTGAGGCACACTCATGGAGTGGGCGACATCGACAGTGACGATGGGCAGTTCCTCAACGGTCTGAACAGCAGCGCTTTCTTTCTTGGTGCATGCGCCGGCAGCTACAAGAATCGACAGCGCGGCGGCTACGGGGATATATTTCATGGAGTATATTTATTTAGCAGTGTATTTTTCTATAGGAGCATTGCCCAGGAGGAGCTCAAGTGAACTCTGTGCTACGAGGTAGTTGTAGATAGACTGATAGTAGGCCAGTCGTGCGCGGGTGAGGGCGAGTTCGCTGTCGCGGAGGTCGAGGTAGCTCGCTGCGCCGATGTCGAAGCTCTGCGACATGATGCTGTGGGCGCGGTCGGCCTGGCGGACGCTCTCGCTACTGGAGGCTATCTGCTTGACATTCATCTTGATATTGTCGATAGCGAGCGACACCTGCATGGAGATGCTGCGTTCGAGGTTCTCACGCTGCAGACGTATCTCGGCAGCCTGTATGCCGGCCTGCTTGAGGGCGCTGTAGCGCTGGCCGCCGCTGAAGAGGGGCACCGAGAAGCTCACGCCGATGGTAGAATAGGGATTCCAGCGGAGATTCTTGAAGGGGTTGCCGTCATTCATGGACGTCCAGTTGTAGTTGGCCGAAAGCGCCAGCGTAGGGGCGTAGGCCAGTTTCTGTAGTTTGACGGTCTGGTCGAGGATACGGGTATCTATGTCAAGCAAACGCAGATCGGCATTGCGGCTGTAGTCGGCATCGATAGCCAGTGTCTCGCCGTACATGGTATCCTCGTACGAGGCGAGTGTGGTGGCCGGCGAGAATACGAAGTCCGCATCGACGCCCATGAGAATCTGTAGCTGGAGGCGCGCCTGCTTGATGGCGATATCGGCCTGGATGATTTCAGGCTCTATATTCTTCATTGCCACAGAGGTACGGAGCACGTCGTAGTCCGAGGCGGCACCGAGCTCGTACTGCTTGGCGTAGGTCTCGTGGGTAAGAGCGGCCATGTCGTAACTCTCCTGGATGGTAGTGCGCGAATCCTCGGCGAGAAGCAGAGTGTAGTAAGCGCTCTTCACCTGATTGACAAGTTCCTGGCGACTCTTGGAGGCGCTCTCCACATTGCGCAGTATCTGACTGTCGCTGATGGCGATGCTCTGCCACAGCTGCGGGGCTATCAGAGGTATTGAACCGCTGAAACCGAGCGACCAACTGTTGTCACGACCCATCTTGATGCCTGTATCGCCTCCGCCGGCCGGCGCCTGGCTTTCGTCGCCGTCGGTGTCGCCGCCGGCAGCTCCGCCGAAGCCCGACATATTCATATACATCACCTGCTTGGCGAGCATGCGGCTATAGGTGCCACCGAAGTCGATGTTCGGCAACAGACGACCGATAGCCTCTTTCTTGCTATAGTCCACACGCGTCACCTCCATGTCGGCTACCTTCACTGTGGGGTTCTCACTAAGAGCTATGGTAAGACATTCATCGAGCGACAGACGGCGCTGCTCACTCTGTGCTGCGACAGGCAATGCACACAGCATCACCGCTCCTATTATTGTACTTATTCTCATATTCATGATAATGTCGGACTCATTAGATACACATGCTTTTTCTTTTTCCGCACACGCATAAGTTTTCAAGTTGCAAAAGTAGTCATCTTTGACCCCTTATACAATATATATCCAACGATAGCGCCAATTATTTCGACATTTCAGACAATATTAGCCACCAAACGGCGTATAATATAGACCAACTCTTGCCTGTTTGCTCATTCTTACGTAAATTCGCACTTATGGAACAAGAATTTTCTTCGGCGCTGCTCGAAAACGCCGTCGCGGCGCTGTCGCGTCTGCCCGGGGTAGGACGTAAGACTGCCCTGCGCTTCGCCATGCACCTGCTGCGGCGCGATGCCGGCGAGGCGCTCACCATAGCCGACGCCATAGCACGCCTGCGGACAGAGATTCGCTACTGCCCCGTGTGTCACAACATCAGCGACACCGACGGTATATGCCCCACATGCGCCTCCGAGTCGCGCATACGCTCCACAGTATGCGTGGTGGAGAACGTAAAGGACGTCATGAAAATCGAAAACACGCACCAGTACCGAGGCCTCTACCACGTCCTCGGCGGCCTCATTTCGCCCATCGACGGTATCGGACCGGACATGTTGCAGATACGCTCGCTTGTAGAGCGTGTGACGGCAGGAGGTATTGACGAGGTGATTCTCGCCACGGGTGCCACCGTCGATGCCGACACCACTAATTTCTACATCTTCAGGCAGATACAGCGTTCGGCACCGCAGGTGCGTGTCACTCAGCTCGCACGCGGCGTATCCGTGGGCAACGAACTCGAATACACCGACGAGGCAACCCTCGCCCGCTCGCTCGCCACCCGCACGCCTTTCGAAATATAAACACCGAATAAATGTATCAGAATACCCTCTCCAATGAACTGGTGGAGCTACGTGCCCCCGAGCCCGGCGACGTAGATATGCTCTTCATGCTCGAGAACGACCCGGACTGCTCGCAGTACAGCTTCGCTACAGCTCCCATGAGCCGCCAGGCTTTATGGGACTATGTAAACAACTACAACGGCGACTTCCACGCCATGCGCCAGCTACGGCTCATCATCGTAGAGCGAGCCGGTGGCAATGCTGTCGGAGCCATAGACCTGACGGACTACGACCCCGCCAATTCCCGCGCCTTCGTCGGCGTGGGTCTGCTGCCCGCATGGCGCGGCAAAGGCCTCGCATCGGCAGCCATGCAGATTGTGCTGGACTATGCTCCGGCGCGTCTGGGGCTGCACCAGCTTGTTGCCGTAGTAGCCGACGACAACCGCGAGTCGCTCGCCCTCTTCCGCCGCGCCGGCTTCAAGGCTTGCGGCAAACTGCGCTCGTGGCACCGCCGCGGACGCTCCTTCGTCGATGCCATCCTGCTGCAGCACCTATTTGCGTGAGGGCAAACCGCCGTTGCCGGGACGGTTGAAGTCGTCAAGGGCACTACCCGGATTCCAACCTATGCCGTTGGCGCCCGGACGTATGGTATTGCCCGGCAACTGACTCGGCCGGTTGCCCGACGGCTGATTGCCCGACGGCCGGTTGCCGTTGATACCCGGCTCCGCAGGCACTACGCCGACTCCGGGCACATTATCACCATGCCCCGGAGAGCCCTGCGGCGGACGAGGAGGCCCAGGACGATTCGACGGATTCGGACGCACCATACCGGGACCATAACCTATAAGCGGCGGACCGGGACGCTGATTATAGATGGGACCATAGTTCCACACCGGCGTGTTCCAGTAGGCATTCCCGACATAACCGTTGCCGTACCAGTAGGGCGACATATCATCGGTGCCAACATCGACGCCCAGACTCATATCGGCACATCCAGCGAGGCCGATTCCGAGGGCAAACAAGGCCGTTGCTAATATCGTTTTCATAATTTCTGTACTTTACATGTTATTTTTATAACAAATGAAATGAGAAAACGGCTATTAATTTGTAATTTTGAGGCATGAAACAAGAGTACACCATAATCCGCAATACCGGCTCGAGCTACATAGCCCGTGCCGACAGCGACGGATCCGAATATAAATGTCTGGTCAAGGGCAACTTCCGCATCAAGGGCATCCGCACCACCAACCCCGTGGCAGTGGGTGACCGCGTGCACCTCTCCGCCCCCGGGCCTGACGGCATATCATATATCGAAGACGTGCTGCCGCGCCGCAACTATATCATACGCCGCGCCAGCAATCTGAGCAAAGCCGCGCACATCATCGCCGCCAACATCGACTGCGCCGTCCTCGTTGCCACACTCGTCCATCCACCTACATCGTTCACCTTCATCGACCGCTTCCTATCCACCGCCGAGGCCTACGGCGTAGAAGCACTCATAGTATTCAATAAGGCCGACCTCCTGGCCGACGACCCGGATGACCGCGAGTTCCTTAAGTCCGCCCTCTATCTCTACCATACCATAGGCTACAAAGCCATCGCAGTATCGGCACATACAGGCGAAGGCATCGACGAGCTGCGCAGCCTCCTCAAGGACAAGATTTCGCTCCTGTCGGGCAACTCCGGCGTGGGCAAGACCACACTCATCAACGCCCTCATCCCCGGCCTCGACCTGCGCACAGCCGAGATTTCATCCGTCCACGACACGGGCATGCACACCACCACCTTCTCCGAGATGTACCCTCTGCCCGACGGCGGTGACATCATCGACACTCCCGGCGTGCGAGGCTTCGGCGTCTACGACTTCGAGCGCGACATGGTGAGCCACTATTTCCCGGAGATTTTCCGCGAATCTACCAACTGTCGCTTCGACAACTGCACACACACTCACGAGCCCGGCTGTGCGGTCCTCGCCGCCGTAGCCGACCACCGAATAGCCGAGTCGCGCTACAACAGCTACCTCAGCATCCTCGAGGAGACATCATCGCCCGGCGACAAGTACCGCAAGGGCTACTGAGCACCTGTCGGGGCTTCTCGCCCCGACGACAATCAACCGAATGATTATCAGTATTTTTCGTTATGCCGGCGATTAATATTATAATATTGATACTACTCGCGACTGTCACCATAATACTTCTCGGACTGGCAGCCGTACTTCAGAACAGCACATTGATAGAATGGTGGATACCCGTAGCGGCAGGCCTCGTGCTTGCACTCCCCGCGGGTATGCTGCTGCGCCGCCTCATGCGCCGCCTCACCCGCATGGACAGCACCATAGTGAATGTCCTTGTAGGCACAGCACTATCCTACGCAGTAGTCACCGGCTCTTTCTACGCCCTCAATTTCTACCGCTCAGACGCCACTTCCACGCACGACTACTCCGCCCCGGTGCTCAACAAATACTCCGAGGAGCACTACCGTACCCGACGCGTTTCGCGCAACCGTGTGACCCGCGGCGAAACCTACCGCGTATATTATGTAGTGGTGGAGCTCCCCGGTGGCCGCACAAAAGCCATCGACGTGACACTGGCCGTCTACAACCGCGCCAGGACAGGCGGTCAACTCACCCTCAGCGTAGAGAAGGGCTTCTTCGGCATTCCCGTCATCAAGAATCTCTCCGCCCCCATCCGCCGGTATACCCCTGTGCGGTGAAGGGCTCAACTCCTGACAAATACCTAAGATAAAATAGTTTAATTAAACCAAAGCTATCGAGATGTTAATCAAAAAGTTATCCGCAATCATGCTGGTATCGGCCGCCTGTATGGCGCCTATCGAAGCCTCGGCACAGTTCAATCTGGGCAAAGCAGTACAGGCCGCCGGCAAAACAGCCCAGGCCCTCACGCTCTCCGACGAGCAGATGGCAGCCTATGTGAAGCAGTCCGTACAGTGGATGGACGAACACAACCCCGTACTCCCCGAGGACAATGAGTACACCAAACGTCTGCGCCGCCTCACGGCCAACGTAAAAGATGCCGACGGTATACCCCTGAACTTCAAAGTGTACGATGTAATCGACATCAACGCCTTCGCCTGCCCCGACGGCAGCGTGCGCGTATTCTCATCGCTGATGGACATCATGAGCGACGAGGAACTCATGGGCGTCATCGGCCACGAGATAGGTCACGTCATCAAGCGTCACTCCAAGAAAGCCCTCAAGCAGCAGCTCCTCACCGACGCCGCCCTCGACGCTGCCGGCGCTGCCAACGGCAAGATTGCCACCCTCACCGATTCGCAGCTCGGCGCCCTCAGCGAGAGCCTCCTCAATGCCAAGTACTCGCAGAAGCAGGAGAACGAAGCCGACAACTGCGGCTACGACTTCCTCGTGGCCAACGGTGTCAACCCCTGGGGCATGGCAATGGCCTTCGAGAAACTATCCAGCATGGAAGGCGGTAGCAAGATGTCGTACATGCAGAAGATGTTCTCCTCGCACCCCGACACACAGAAGCGCATCAAGGCCATGAGCGAACGCGCCAAGAAAGACGGCTTCACCAAACCCACCGCCGAATAAACCCCACCTTTACAGAAAAATCCAAGGAGGATGTGCCCCGCACACCCTCCATTTTTTTGCATCAGTGTCAAAAAAAGAGCGCTCCCGCGGGGCGGAGCGCTCTTTTATATTCAGGTGAAGTACTGATTACCAGCCGGGGTTCTGGGAAAGATTACCGTTGAGGTTAATCTGACCGGTGGGGATGGGATAGAGGTAGTACTTCTTGTCGTACTTACGGTTTGTCGATGCGTAGGGACGGATGAAGCCTTCAGCATCGATGCTGGCGGGAGCAACGGGAGCGTTGGCAGCATAAGCGCCACGAAGGATATCGGGGTTCTTGGAGCTGTCGAGCTTGTCGAGCTGGTGCCAGCGAACAAGGTCCCAGTAGCGGATCCAGTTGTCGAACATGAGTTCGCAACGACGGCAGCGACGGATCTCATAGAGGAGCGAAGAAACGCCCATGTTGTTGGCGGGGTCGTTGAGGTTGCTCAGGTAGGCAACGCTGTTGACCATGGGAAGACCTGCACGCTCGTAGAGGGGCTTGAGGGACTTGTTGAATTCGGTGTCACCGAACTGGCCGAGCTCAGCCTTGGCCTCTGCATAGTTCAGAGCGATGTAGGAAGTCCAGTAGATAGGACAGCTGGTAGAGTTGTTGGAAGAGTTGGTACGTTCGTTAACGGTCAGGAGAACGTTGTCGTACTTGGCAATACCGAAACCGGAGGAGCTGTTCATACCGGAGCAACCTTCGCGGCTCCACTCCATACCCTTATAGTAGATATAGGGGTCGGTGATGATGCTCAGACGTGCCTCGCGCTCGTCCAGAAGGTTCTGGATAGAGTAAGCGGGATTGCCGTCGAATGTAGTGGGCTCACCTACGAGAGTGGTGTTGCAGGTAGTAGTGGCAGCGGGCTTGCCGTCCTTGAAGAGGAATGCCTTGAAGGCGTCGAGCGACATACCGCTGGTGGTGGTGGAAGAAGCAGTGTAGGAGATAGTGGAGTGACGGCCGTTGGTGGCATCGTAGCGACGACCCCAGATGAGTTCGGGGTTATCGCTGAGACCGGTAATCATCTGACCGGGCTTCACTGTACTTTCGGTGCTCTTCCACAGCGAGTTGTAGATGCTATGGTAGTCAGTGCTGAAGCCGTGCGTAGCAAGGAGAGCTTCGGAAGCGGCAGCCGACTTGGCCAGATAAGTCTTGGCGCGTTCCTCGTTGGGAGCGAGACCGTTCTCAGCCTGTGTACGATAGCGGCAGAAAGTACCTTCGTAGAGGGCTACTTCGCTCATGATAGCGCGGGCGTAGTCCTTGCTCCAGGTAGTCTGGCTGTGATCGTCTGAGATATTAGCCATAGCGTACTCGAGGTCGGCAAATACCTTGTCCATCACCTCGTCGCGCTTATCACGGGGAGCGTAGAGGATTTCGGACTCGGGCTCTACCACGAAGTCTTCCCATACTACATCGCCGAACTTGCGCACGAGCTGATAGTAGGAGTATGCGCGGATGAGACGGGCGATAGCGAGGTAGTTGGCACGTTCGTTGCCGGCGAGGGTGGAGCTTTCAATACCGTCGATGATGATGTTCGCACCGCGGACATTCTTGTACGTCCAGTCGCTCACTTCACCCATGAGAGTGGGATAGGTCCAATCTGCGAAGCCGGAGCCTACCTGGTCGTCACTGAGAGTCTTGTAATAGAACCAACCCTGACCGCCTCCGGTGCCGTATGCAGCGGAGAACTCGTCAATGTAGCGGTCGCACTGCAGCTGGCAGTTGGCGGCATTCGACCAATAATCGGGATTGTTGATAATGCTTGTTTTGGGGTAACGATTGTCATTGAGGAAGTCGTCACAGCTTGTGAGCGACAGTCCGGCAACGGCAACGAGTCCAAATATGATTGCTTTTTTCATTGTGTTTCTCAGATTAGAATGTTACTTGTACACCGAAAGAGTAAGTACGGCTCATAGGAGTTGTACGACCGAAGTAACCGTTGCCGGACATGTTGCTTTCAGTACCGTTGCCACCGGTTGTGATTTCGGGGTCGATGGGGTACTTGCTCATACCGTTATAGAGGAGAGCGAGGTTGTCGGCGCTGAAGTAGATACGAGCCTTCTGGATGAGAGCCTTGGTAGTGATCTGGGCGGGAAGAGTGTAGCCGAGAGTGATGTTCTTCAGGCGGAGGTATGCCATGTTCATCAGATACTTGCTCTGGGGATAGAAGTTGTAGCAACCGGAGTTGATCTGCGAGCCGAGACGACCGTAAGCGCCACCACCGGGATAGAGACGGGGATACCAGTTGCTTTGGTCAACGATGATTTCGCCGGAGAGCTGCTGAGTATTCATGTCGATAACCTGATGGTTGTAGCTGGTCTGGTTGGCGTAAACGGCGTCTGTACCGCGGGCCTGGGGGATAACGAAGGCAGAGGTGAACCACATGTTGCGCTTGCCTACGCCCTGGAAGTAGAGGTCGAGGTCGAAGCCTTTCCATGCGCCGCCGAGGCGGAAGGAGTATTCGTAGCGGGGCATTGCGTTACCGATCACCTTGAGGTCACCGTGGTTGCGCTCTGTACCGATAGGAATGTTGTTACCGTTTTCGTCCTTCATGTTGGGATCACCGAAGTTGATGACGCCGTCGCCGTTGAGGTCCTTGAACATAACGTCACCTACACCGTAGTGGAAGGAGCCGCTTTCGAGGGCTGTCTGGTCGAGCTTGGTAGTACCGTCGGCGTTGAGGTCGCCTTTTTCGAAGTAGCGGTCGGTCTCGAAGCCGTAGATGTCACCGTAGGTGCCACCTTCGGTGTAGTTGGACTGGCCGGGCTTCCAGCTGTAGAGGGTACCGTTGTCGTTGCGCCACTTGACGATCTTGGTCTTGGCGTCGGAGAGAGATGCTGTTACATATACGTCTGCGTCACCGAAGGAGTGATTCCAGCCGATGTTGAATTCCCAGCCGTTGGTGCGGAGGGTACCGTTGTTACCGTAAGGAGCGGAAGCACCGAGGGTAGCGGGGAGGTCGGCACCCGGGCCGAGCATGTTCGAGGTGGTACGGGAGTACCAGTCGAAGCTGCCGTTGAGGGAGTTGTCGAGGAAACCGAAGTCAAGACCTACATCAACAGTAGAAACGCGTTCCCAGGTGAGAGAGCTGGATACGAGGGTAGGCATGCCTGCATACTTCACACCTGTGCCGGAAGCGTCGAGCCAAGTGGTCTGAGCGGGCTTGGAGATGGTGGAGATGAAGCTGTAGTCGCCGATGGCGGTGTTACCTACAGAACCATAGCTGGCACGGAGCTTACCGTTGCTCCATACGTGCTTGATGGGCTGGAAGTATTTCTCTTCAGAGAAGCGGTAGCCGATAGAACCGGAGGGGAAGAATGCCCACTGGTCGGCGGCGGAGAAGCTGGATGAACCGTCGTAGCGGCCGTTGAATTCGAGGAGGTAGATACCCTTGTAGTCGAAGTTGACACGACCGAAGAAGCCGGCGGTGGCGAAGTTGGTGAGAGTCTGAGAGAGCTCATAGCCTGTACCGTTGCTACCTCCGGTGGTGAGAGCGAGGTAGGGCAGGTTCACGTCAAGGAGTTCGTCGCGCTTGCCGTAGAGGTACATGTAGTCCTGCTTCTCAGCGGTAGCACCTACCATCACCTTGAGGTTGAAGGCATCCTTCCAGGACTTGTCGTAGGTAGCGTAGAGGTTGAACGACCAGTTGTCGGTCTTCGACATAGTGTGACGAGCGTCGGCCCAGCTTACAGGTACTGCGTCATAACCGGGCTGCTCGATGCTGCCCCAGCTGTTGTAGCAGTAAACGGGCATGTAAGCATTGAGGTTGCTGTAGTTGGACACGTTGTAGCTGAAGTCGCCGTGGAGGTTGAGGCCCTTGATGGGGTTGAAGTCCATGTAGGCGGTCATGCGGGTGGTGGTAGCCTTGTCGTCCTGGTTGAAGCCCTGCTTGCGATAAGCGATATCGTTACGCATGTCTACCTGATTGCCTTCGGCATCGCGCATCCATCCGTAAGGACCGAAGTAGGAACCCCAGCGCCACATATAAACATAGTCACCGCGGACGTTGTACACGCCATCATAGTCTTTCTCGGAGAAGCTGAAGCGGAAGCCGGCTTTCCACCACTTGAAGATTTCGGTGCTCAACTGAGCGGAAGCATTGTAACGACGCATGTGAGCGGGGTTGAATGCCATGAGGTCCTGCTTCATGTTATAACCGAAAGCAGCGCGGTATGTTGTGCGGCCGCTGGCGCCTTCGAGGCTTACGTTGTGGTAGTTGCTGGGAGCGGCATTGTTGAACATGATACCCTTAACGTCCCAGTCGGCATAGTAGAGTGCGTTGCCGGTAGGAAGCATCATGTAGTCGCCTACGTTGGTAGCGTCCTGGTAGGGAAGCATCTCGCGGTAGCCGGCTTTCTTGCCGCCGTTATTGATGGCCCACTGCTGAGCGAGGGGCATCATCACGAAGGGATCCATACCGAAGAGGCCCACTTCACCGTTGGAGGCGAGGTTGGCTTCGGTGAGGCCTACGAGCTGCTCGTATACCGAGGGATAGTCGGCGAGCTTGGTAGCCTGGCTCCAGCCGAAGTTGTTGTTGTAGCTGATAGATACACGGTCCTGCTTGGCGGGAGTCTTGGTGGTGATGAGGATCACACCGAAGGCTGCGCGGGTACCGTAGATAGAAGCCGATGCAGCATCCTTGAGGACGGAGATTTCGGCGATGTCGGCGGGATTGACGAACGAAAGGTCGTCGATAACGATACCGTCAACAACAATCAGAGGCGACGATGCACCCTTGTTGGAGAGGGTACCTGTACCACGGATTTTGATATCGGGAGTACCGTTGATCGAACCGTCAGAGTTGGTGATGGTAAGACCGGGGACAGCACCCTGGAGAGCCTTGGCAACGTCGGTGGTAGGACGGCTTTCCATAGTGCGGGCAACGTCTACAGTAGAAACGGCGCCGGTGAGGTTGGCACGCTTCTGGCTACCGTAACCGATGGCAACGAGTTCGTTGAGCATTTCGGTGGTGGGCGCCAGGTACACTGTCATGTCGGCAGCGGCGGGCACGGTGGTAGTTTTGTAACCTACGTAGCTGATTTCGATAGGAGTACCGGCAGCAACGCGGATTTTGAAATGTCCGAAGACATCGGTAGCAACGGCATTACTGCGTACGCCGCTCTGCATTACAGAAGCACCGATGACGGGTTCATTGTTCTCATCAAGAACGGTACCTTCGATTGTGGCAACCGTTTGACTCTGCTGCTGAGGCTCAGGGTTAGCCTTGGCCTGGAATGTACCGGTAGCGGGAAGGCCGGCCATCAGAAGCATTGTCAGATAAAGATGCTTTCTCATAAAAATGAATTGATAGTGATTAAATCTCGTATGTCGACTGTGGTCAACGTGATAAGGTTAGCGTGTTTTTTAGTTCTGTGATTGTGTTTTTCGCTGGTTCTTCTTTTCGTTTCGGGTCTAAGGTATTAGATCGCCGCGGCGAGCGCGACGCAGGTTGATAAAATATGTTATAATGTGTTTTATTTCACTTCATTAGTTAAAATACATATACTTACGGCTTGACGACCATAAGAATATGTATCGGCGAATTTAAGAAAACTTTTTAGAAAAACGCCACATACCCATTAATTTTAACAAAAGATAACAGAAGTAGCCTTAAAATTTACTTAGCATATCACCGGTTCCCAAGGCTCATGACACATTATATATA
>CAMWKV010000011.1 GCA_947174915.1 uncultured Porphyromonadaceae bacterium
GTTTAATCTGATGGGGTGCCTCCTTACGCTTTGCCCTTTCGCTGAATAGTTACGATGAGTGTGATAATCCTTAAAAAAGTTTAAATCTTCGAACAATAACACTCGTATGGTATTGAAATTTACGCCTCTTTGTGTAATTTTGCATCATTTCTGTACAATACACTAAATACGCGAAATAAAATTTCGCACATCTTTCCCTCTCGGGGACGCAACCTAACGAAAGACTAATAACCAATCGATAAAAAACAAAATTCTATGAAGCAAACACTACTCAGCGCAATGCTTGTATTTGGCACCGCTGTAGCAGGTATGGCAGCCGACAATACCATCGGCGGCTACTACCACGTGAAGAATGCCGGCGGTGAATATATGAACGTCACCGGCCCCTTCACTGCAAATGCCAACTGCACCGAAGGCGCCCTTCTGAACAACCCCGGTTCAGTATTCTATATCACAATGACTCCCGAGGACAAGGGAACCTACGTGCTCGGCAATCTCGCCAGCCAGGGTATCGACCTTGCCAAGGATACTTACGAAGGTGATAACTATGCCGACATCATCGGAGAACTCACTCTCTCCAATCTTGATCCTATGAGCATGGTGATTAAAGGCTATAATTATGGCTACACTGCCATCGCTCGTGCTGCCCTCTCTACCGTATTCGCATTCGTTGCCGAGCATCTTGAGAATCACGGTGAGGGTGTTGACGGTTATACAAAAGGCGAATTCATGGCCGTTACCGAAGACTTCAACAAGGAAGTCCTTGCCAACCTCGACATGCACCTCCGCACCCAGCCCCTGGCAGAGAACGAGATGTATATCTTCGTTGACATGCCCGACTTCCAGACCGTAGTTGACTGGTATGCCGATCCCAAGAACCACGACCGTTTCTACCGTGCTACCATCGCCATGAACAAGTGGCTGCTCGACAGCACCGATGGTATGTTCATGACTACTACCGACTTCGACCAGCTTAAGGATTGGGGCTTCGACGCTGCCGATTATACAGAGTTCACTACTCTTACTGAACCCGTCGAAGTCAACGACGTTACAATCAGCGAAGTCTACACGTACACCTTCGACAACGTATTCAGCAACAAGGACTTCCTCTTCTACTGGATTAAGCTCTTCGCTTATCGTCTGCTCAAGAACGATCCCGATGATCTCTACAAGAGCCTCCTTGGCACCTATGGCGACACGATCGGCGATGCTGCGGCCATGCTCGACCAGCACACCATCACCCGTCTGCTCTTCTCGCAACTCGAAGCCTTCAAGCCCGATTCGCGCATTTACTTCATCTCCGGCAATGTTGTTGACGGTAAATATAACGAAGAAGAGAAGCACCTCGGTTTCGCTGTAGACCAGGCCGCTCTCGAGGCTGCCGGCGATAATGCCAAGTGGACCGTTGAACCCATCGAAGAAGGTGCGGCAGTCCTCTCCCTGACTCTCCCCACTGAAATTGAGCGCTGGACATTTAAGCTCTATACTGATGCCAAGATGTACGACTTCCCTGTCAAGGTTAACGACGAGGACGTAACCCTTAACACCATCGGTGGTATCAAGACCAAAGAGGACCTCCTCGGTAACATCCACCGCTACGTAGAGCTCCAGCTTGCAGAGGGCGGTATCCCCGCTCAGGTACCCTTCGTCATCGAAGCAAAGGATAAAGCAAGCGCCACCCTCTGCCTCAATGCTCCTACTGCAGCCAATGTACCCGTGCTCGAGGTAATAGTGCCCGAGCAGCCCGCACCCTCTTTCACCGTAAGCGATGATGTTGTTAGCTCTATGAAGTCCCGTCGTCGTGTAGCCTTCTCCGGCAGCGGCCTCAAGGGTACCCTCCTCCCCGCTTCCAACGACGACCTCAGCCAGCTCTGGGGCACCGAAGCTCAGAAACTCTATGCCTTCGGCGAAACCCAGAAGACCGAAAAACGCGATGGCGATAATGTAGAGCAGACACAGATCGACTACCACAGCGGCTTCACCGCAGCCGGTGCCAAGGATCTCAAGGCCAATGAGGTTGTATTCGCAGAACCTGCAAGCGCAAGCTCTCGCGCTACTGCAGCTCCCTACGACCAGATTCTTATCGGCGAGCCCCAGTTCAACACCCAGACCGGTGTCGAGAACGTAGCAGTTGACGCTGCCGACGGTGTCAAGACCTTCTACGACCTCCACGGTCGTCGCGTGGCTCAGCCCGCAGCTGGCAACATCTACGTTGTCGACGGCCAGAAGATTCTCTTCCGCTAATCATTCCCTTTCTCCATACTACGAGGGTGCGCCGCTCAGCGACGCACCCTCGTTTTTTCGTTC
Organism: uncultured Porphyromonadaceae bacterium; assembly: GCA_947174915.1. Lineage (GTDB taxonomy): Bacteria > Bacteroidota > Bacteroidia > Bacteroidales > Muribaculaceae > CAG-873. The sequence goes on from CAMWKV010000011.1 coordinate 2,308, forward strand.
GGGCCGGTAGTGGCGGATAGTGGCTTGTGCTATGGCTTTGCTCAAGGGGGGAGAAGGGTCGATGAGATGCCCGGGATTGCTCGAGAAGTCAGATGCGGCTCGTGTATCTCGAAAAGCTCGAGTATCTCGAGAAGAAGCATTATGTACTCGGTTGCTTCAGGATTGCTCCCTGAGGCGGAGGGCTATGGAGAGGATGGCATCGGGGAGTGGGATTGTGTAGGTAGTGTAGGCCGTCCCGGCTACTCTCGCTATCGCTTGCGTCGTGGCTCCGGTGCTCTCGGGAGCTGTCTTTTCGCGGGCAGCGGCGTAATGGTGTGTTTTTGAGGTGGCCTTTTCGCGGGCGGCGGCGGGGAGGTGTATGGCGCTGCGGAAGTCGAGGCCGGGGCTGTGGGCGGCTTTGTAGAGGGCCTCCTTTAAGGTCCATGCTTCTACGAGGCGGTCGGAGTAGCATTCAAGTTCCTCCGTTGACAGCACTCGCGCTGCCACGCGGGCCAGTTGGCCCGCTCTGTCTATCGCCTCTATATCCACGCCGATGCCGTCGTGGGCGGAAAGCGCTGCTCTCGCCACCTCCGACAAACCTGCTCCGCATGAGGCCTGGGCGGCTGCTACGGGGGCTTCTGACAGACCTGCTCCGCATGAGGCCGGGGCGACTGCAACGGGGGCCTCCGACAGACTGGCTCCGCATGCGGCGGTGCTCGCTGTGGGTATGGGGGATGCTACTGCGAGGGCGGCGGCGACGGGGCAGTGGGAGATGGTGCAGTCGCGGACGGTGCCGTCGGGGAGGCTTACATAGGGGCTGCCGTCGGCTCGATGATGTTTCGTCGCTCCTTCGCCGAAGGCTGCTCCCATCAAGTTCCGTACGGCTTCATTCTCGGCCTCGCGGCGTGTCGGGTGTATAACTTTATCGGTAGGTGCTGCGCAGTGGCTCAGAACGCACGAAAACGGCCTTCCCAATGCCGTCCACCAGACAGTGACGCCGGCCAGTTCTATACGATGGACATTCATCGGCGGGCGCTGTCCGAAATTTCTGATGAACTGCCGGTGTTACCGGCGTTTGTTCCGATGAGCCGACGGGCATCTTCTGCAAGAGCATCAACTATGGGACGGATGGAATCGACCGGAGTCGTGCTCCCATTCATGACGGCAGTGGCGCTGATGAGTCGGTCATTCCCAATGGCGAGGAACTGTACCGGGGTTCGCCCGGCGTCCGGGCTTACGATGAGGCGGCAAGAGAAGTCGCCTGCTGTATACCGCGACATCGTTGCCGTGGCCTCGCCGAGGTTCAAATCTATGCGTTGCAGGCGGTTGCGCACGGCCTCGTCCATCGCTGCGCTGTCGGCAGCGGTGACTACAGACACATGTACGGTGGCATTGTAACGCGGGTAGGAGATGTCGAGCCAGCCGCTGCCGGGTTCGGTGACGGTGGCGGCGGCGTTGATGTCGAGCGCCACGCCGCCGACGGAGCGGCAGGTGTAGATAGTGTCGTAAGTATCGATTCGCGGGAAGGCCTCGCGGCGCGGGAGCGGACGAACATCCTCGCTCCGCGAGCAGGACTCTGTGATGGCGGCACAGGCAATGAGGATGGCGGAGGTGAGATAGAGCGCTCCGTGGATCGACAGCGGCCTCATAATCAGGCGTTTTGTATGGCTTCGTGCTCACCCATCACATTGACGCGTACCTCGGTGATACGGTGGTCGGCGATGTGGAGGATAAGGAAGCGGCAGCGTCCATATACCAGCGGCTCCTTGTCGCGCGGGAAGTCGCCCTTGATTGCCAGTAGCATGCCGGCGAGCGTCTCCACGTCCTCTGTCACATCCTTGTAGTCATCGGCGTCGAGGCCGGTGATGCGGAAGAAGTCGGTGAGGAGCGTGCGGCCCTCGAATACGAAAGTATCATCCTTGAGGCGACGGTAAGTCTTGTCGGGTTCGTCGTACTCGTCGTCGATGTCGCCGACAATCTCTTCGAGTACGTCCTCAAGTGTCACGACGCCCTGAGTGCCACCGTATTCATCCACCACGACAGCCATGTGAATCTTGAGGCGGCGGAAGTCCTCGAGCAGGTCGTCAATCATGCGCGACTCCGGTACGAAATAGGCCGGTCGCAGCAGGCTGAGCCAGTCAAGGGTAGCGCTTTCGGGCTTGCCGATATACGGCAGCAGGTCGCGGGAGTACAGAATACCCTTGATATTGTCCTGATTGTCCTCGTATACGGGGAGGCGGCTGTAACCGCTGTCGAGTACGGTCTCCATCACCTTTTCGAAAGTCGCCGTGGCGTTGAGGTCGGTGATAGATACGCGTGGCGTCATGATCTCGGAGGCTGTGGTGTCGCCGAATTTGAGGATGCCTTCGAGCATCTCCTTGTCGTCTACGGCGTCAGTAATCTCCAGAGCGCGGGACAGCTCGTCGGTGCTGATATCGTTGGCCTGCTTGGTGACAACGCGACGCACCAGTGTGCCGCTCTTCATGAGGAGGCCGGAGGCGGGACGCAGGATGCGGACGAGGAAAGAAACATACGGCTCTACCGCCACAGCCCAACCGATATTGTTGCTGCTGGAGTACAGTTTGGGTATAATCTCGCCGAAGAGCAGGATGAGGAAAGTCAGAATCACCGTCTGCAGCACGAAGCTCCACACCGCGCTCAGACCGGCGAAAAGCGGGCCGAGGGCGAAGTTGGTGAGTACTACGATGGTGACGTTGACGAGATTGTTGGCGATAAGTATAGTGGCGAGGAGGCGCTGCGGATCCTTCAGGAGGGCTATTATCCCGTCCTTGCGGCGCGAAGGTTCGAGGTCGTCGACCTGCTGCTCGGTGAGGGAGAAGAAAGCCATCTCCGAGCCGCTGACGAAGCCGGAGATAAACAGGCACAGCAGTGCCAGCAGGAGAGCGCATACACGCCCGAAATCAAAGTCGGGGACTGCGAGAGACAGCTCGCAGGGAATAATATCGAGAACTGTAGAAATTGCTGCCGTCGCCGGCAAAGGGTCTGTATCCATAGGGTTGATTAGTATTCGGTGAAAAGCGCCGTCAGGAGGTGATTACTGTTTGATAATAAGCGAGGTCAGATATTCGTGCAGAGCATATAACCGTGGCCCGAGCGGCTGACGATATGCGCTCCCACGTCGCCGAGCTTCTTGCGCAGTCGCGAGATATTTGTGTCGACGATACGCTCGTTAGCACCGGCGGTGGTGCTGTCGCTCCACACGGTGCGGTGTATCTCCACGCGGGAGACGAACATGTCCACGTTCTTCAGCAGCAGCATGAGGATTGAGTACTCGGTCTTGGTGAGAGTCACGGGTTGGCCGTTGATTTTCACGGTCTGGCTGATGGGATTGACCGACATGCCGCAGAAGTCGATAGTGCTCTGCTTGCGCTGCTTGACGGAGTGTCGGCGGAGCACACTCTTGACGCGGGCGAGGAGTTCGCGGAGGGAGAAAGGCTTGACGATATAGTCGTCGGCACCGGCATCGAGGGCGTCGATGACCATGCGCTCGCTCTTGACGGGGCTGTAAAGAATTATTGCAATATGCTCGGTAGAGGGGTCGTCCTTGAAGTCGTAGATAAGGTCCATGCCGCTGTAATCTTGCTGCATGGCGTCCACGATAACTAAGGATGTAGCTTCCTGGGCGTCACGATCTACCTTCTCCGCAACATCAACAGTGGATACGGTGTACCCTTCGCTGGTCAGATTCATCTGCAGCAATTCAGTGATGTTGGCGTCATCGTCGACGATAAGTATGTGTCCCAGGGCCGGACTATCGGTCATAATGATTGATTATTTACAGTCGCAAAAATAGTAAATATGACTGATTGAGTCAAGGTTTAACAAAATTGTAGCGAAATTGCGCAGGAATTTTAATATCTCGCCGCCATGAGCAACCTTGCACAGCGTCCCATCAGCTGGCAGCCTATGATATTTCCGAGCACGCATACAGCCCATACCGCTATGATGTCGGCGTTGAATCCGCCGCCGATGGTGTAGACTGTATAGTAGCCTATGTCGGCGATGCAGTGGGGGAAGCACGACATGATGAATACCGGCACGCAGTAGAGCATGGGGATGTAGGAGAGGATATTGTTGTAGTCGGCGTCGGAGCGTGTGGGTCGGTCTACGGCGTGGCTCATGAGCATGCCGCAGCCTATGGAGCCTACCAGCAGGCCTATGAGGGATGTTGACAGGCGTGTGTTGACAATCTTGACGGCGGTCTGCTGCATGGCGGGCATGTTCACATCGGCGAAGGAGAAGAAGAGGCCCGTGAGCAGTCCTATGCCGAGGACATTGGCCATGAGCATGAAGAAGAAGTCGGCGATGGTAGCGCCGTTGAGCGCCGTGGCGTAGCCCACCTTGCCGGTGAAGAGGTTGAGCCTCAGGTTGATGCATCCGAAGAGGCCTATACTGAAGAGGATAGCCCCGACGATGCCGGGATTGAGCATGTAGACGATTGAACCTATGCCTATGAATACGCCGGCATACAGCGAGCGGGTGATGAAAATCAGACGTTTGCGGGTCATTTCTCGGCGTTGCGTTTCTGGAAAGTGTCGCGAAGGGTATCGACGACGTTGATTATATAGTCGCCGGTACGCTCAAGGTCGCTGATGATGTCCATGAAGTAGATACCGGCCTGATATTCATAGTGTTTGTTGTTGATATTCTCTACATTGACGCCGCGGAGGCTGTTGCGGAAGTTGTTGATCTCACGCTCCTTGTTGTAGGAGTCGGAGAGCGACTTGCCGCTGACGTTCTCGATATGCTGCAACTGCTTTATCATCATATCCATAGCCTCTTTGACGTAGACGTACATGGCATCGATGTTGCGGTAGATTTCCTCGTTGAATTCTACCCCGGCCTGAATCTTGCGGTTGAGAATCTTGCCTATGCCGAGGCATGCGTCGGCGATGGATTCTATCTCGCTGATGATGGTGAGCATAGCGGCTATTCGCAGCTTGCCTTCGTTGGACAGACGCCCCTCGGCGCAGCGGTTGAGGTAGTGTGCTATCTCGAGCTCCATGCGGTCGGATATGTCCTCGTATTTCTCCACTCGGCTCAGGAGAGAGTTGTAGTCCTCGCTCTTCTCCTTGGTGTGTATGAGGTCCTGCGCCATGCCTATCATACGACCTACCCGCTCGGCGTAGACAGCGATTTCCTTCTCGGCCTGGGCTATATTGAGTTCGGCAGCGTTCATCAGACCGCCGGAGATGAACTTGAGGTTGAATTCCTCGTCGTCGCGGTTCTTGGCGGGAACGAGCCATTCCACAATCTTCACATATACATTTGTGAGCCATATCATTATCATCACGTTCACGACGTTGAATGTGGTGTGGAATATTGACAGGCCGAATGAAACACTCATCTGCATCTGTGCCACCTGCTTGACGGCAGGATGCGATGCGGGCAGACTGTTGTCGAACAGATGGTTGTAGGTGTCGGGGTCGGTGAGTTCGAGGTTCGTCACGTATGCGTACAGAGCTTCGGGATTGCCCTGACCGATGGCTTCGGTGAGCCATGCGTTGAAGTCGGCGAATGGTATGAAGATTGCCACGCACCATATTGTGCCGAGGAAGTTGAACAGGAGGTGTCCCATAGAGGCGCGTTTGGCGGCCACATTGCCGCTCAGCGAGGCGAGGATGGGGGTGATGGTGGTACCGATGTTGGAGCCGAGCACCAGAGCGCAGGCCAGGGGGAAGTCTATCCAGCCCTTGGTACACATGATAAGTGTGATGGCGAAGGTGGCGGCCGACGACTGTATGACGGCTGTCAGCGCCAGGCCTACCAGAAGGAATATGAGTACGGAGGTAAAGCCCATGGAGGCATAGTTGCGCAGCACGGCGAACATCTCGGGATTGTTCTGCAGGTCAGGGACATAGGTACTGATGAGGTCCAGGCCCATGAATAGGAAAGAGAAGCCTATGAGGAACTCGCCGACGCTCTTGGTCTTGCTCTTGTTCATCAGCAGCAGTACCACGGCCACGGCTATGAGGGGCAGGATGAAGGATGAAATGCTGACCTTGAATCCGAACAGGGCTATAATCCATGCTGTGAAGGTGGTACCTACGTTGGCACCCATTATCACCGCCATCGACTGTGCCAGCGACATGAGGCCGGCGTTGACGAAGCTCACTACCATTACGGTACTTGCCGAAGAGCTCTGGATGAGTGCTGTGATGGCGCAACCGGTGAGAAGTCCCGTGAAGCGGTTGCGCGTCATAGCGCTGAGGATGTTGCGCAGGCGGTCGCCGGCGGCTTTCTGAAGACCTTCACTCATCACCTTCATGCCGTAGAGGAAGAGTCCGACGGCGCCGAGAAGGCAGAGGAAATCTAAGATACTGTAGTCCATGTATTTGCTGGTGGGCTAATTTGTATGAGCTTTTGTCGCTGCAAATTTAATGAAATTTTTTTCTACCGCGAAACGGGAGGCTTATTTTTTCGTCGCTTTGCTTCCCTCGGGGGGGCACGTGGTATAGTCAGCGGTCGCTCCATGGAGCGACCCTACGTCCGAGATACCGCTCGTTTCTTCGCGGCGGTGGCAGATGACTATTCGAGCAGTCGGTGGTTGTCGCAGCGTAGTACGCGACCCGGGAAGGTGTGGGTGAAGGCATGATTGTGGGTGGCCACGATTACTGCCGTGCCCGTAGTGGCGCTGATTTCATGCAGATGCGCCATGATCTGACGGCCGGTGTCGGGGTCGAGGTTGCCCGTGGGTTCGTCGGCGAGGATGAGCGACGGGCCGTTGAGGAGAGCGCGGGCTATGGCAATGCGCTGCTGCTCGCCACCGCTGAGCTGGTGCGGCATCTTGAAGGCTTTGTTGGTCATGCCTGTTAAGCGCAGCACGGCGTCGATGCGGTCGGCGCGTTCGTCGGCGTCGCGCCAGCCGGTGGCGCCGAGGACGAAGTCGAGATTGGCCCATGCCGTGCGGTCTGTCAGCAGTTGAAAGTCCTGGAACACAATGCCTATGCATCGGCGCAGGTAGGGGATATCCTTGCGGCGGAGGTCGGTGAGGTCGTAGTCCAGCACTCGCGCCTCGCCGGCGGCGATGGGTACTTCGGCGTAGACAGTCTTCAGGAGGGAGGTCTTGCCGGAGCCTACTTTGCCCAGAAGATATATGAATTCGCCGGGCGCGACGTTCCAGTTGACGGCCTGCAGGGCTACGTGTTCATTGCGGAGGACGTCTACGTCGCGGTATTCGATGAGAAGGTCGGAGGTCATACGGTACCGATGATAGGGGAGTGAGAGTATATGTGCCATAGCGCTATTGATGCGCTGATGGTGACGTTGAGCGAGTGCTTGGTGCCGCTCTGGGGTATTTCGAGCCAGATGTCGGCGGCATCGACGATGGCCTGGTCTACGCCGTCCACTTCGTTGCCGAGCACCAGAGCGTAGCACGTACCTTTCTTAGGCCGGAAATCCTGCAGTGCCACACTACCCATCACCTGCTCCAGACAGATGATGGAATATCCTCGGCTGCGCAGGTCGGCGATGGCGTCGGCGGTGCGCGGGTAGTAGCTCCAGGCCACGGAGTCCTCGGCGCCGAGAGCTGTCTTGTGTATCTCCGGCGACGGTGGGGTGGCAGAGATGCCGCATAGGGCTATACCGGCCACGGCGAAGCAGTCGGCCGTGCGAAACAGAGAGCCTATATTGTTGAGCGAACGGACATTATCGAGAACGACGACCACGGGCAGCTTGTCGGCCCGGCGGAATTCCTCCGTGCTGAGGCGTCCCATGTCCCAGATGCTTTTCTTCTTCATTGCTTCTGATATTCGGTGGGCGACATGCCGGTGATATGTTTGAAGTACTTGCCGAATGAGCTCTGATTCGAGAAGTTGAGCGCGTAGGCCACCTGCTGCACGTTCTTGCCGGAGAAGCGGAGCAGGTTCTTCGCCTCGTTGATGACGAAGTGGTCTATCCACTGGGCCGCCGAGCGTCCTGTAGCCTGCTTGACGAGCATGGACAGGTATTTCGGTGAAATGAACAGTCGAGAAGCATAGAATGCAACGGCGCGTTCGGTGGTGTAGTACACCTGCACCAGGTGCATGAAATCGTGCACATAGTTGATGCGTCTTCCGCCGTTGCCACTGTTGTCGACCCGCTTCTCTATGCGCTTGTATGCCAGGAGTATGAGCTGGTATATCATTGCCGATGTTAGGCTCGAGACGATATGGCGGTTGAGCTGGTTGTTGAAGCTGTCGTCCATGGTGGACTGCATCAGAGTGAGGTAGCGGAGCATCTGGTGCATCTCATTCTCGTCCAGTATCATCACGGGGTTCTCGTGGCCTATGAAAGCTTCGGGGGAAATGACGCTGAAGGAGATGTTGATGTCGTTCAGGAACGAGGGTGTGTATATGAGGGCGTAGACGTTGAGCTGATGGTTGGCGTTCGGCTCTATGCGTAGCTCCTGCCCGTGGTGGAGCGACACTACGGCGGGCTCGCGGATGGTGATGGTATCGGTGTTGACCTTGAAGGTGAGCTGTCCTGTCAGAAGCACCACCATCACGATTCCCTGCACGCGGTACGATGGCCATACTGCCTGCATTCCCGGCTGTATGAGGCCCGGCTCCACTACGATGTGCGACAGGTAGCAACTGTCGTCAATCTTGCTGAACTCGGTGGATATCTGCTCCAGCCGTTCCAGATTATTGGGGTCGATTTGTAGGTCTTGCCTGTTCATAATCAGATGGGTATGTCGGTCATTGCGCGGAGGAAACAGGTGGATATCTGCACGTAGATGATAAGACCTACGATGTCGTTGGATATCTGTATGAAGGGACCTGTGGCGAGAGCCGGGTTGATGTGCAGTTTCTCAAGCGTGAGAGGCACCACCGTGCCGAGGATGGTGGCGAACATCACCACTATGAACAGCGAGCAAGAAACAGACAGCGTCACGGCCAGCTCGGAGGGCATGGTGATGAGATTGTAGACGAGTACTACTGAGGATATTACGGTGGCGTTGAGGAGTCCTACGAGGATTTCCTTGCCGAGCTGCCTGGCGAAGTTCTTGATGTCGAGGGTACCGTTGGCGAGACCCTGCACTACGATGGCGGAGGCCTGTACACCCACGTTACCTCCCGTGCCGCCTATGATGGGGATGAATAGCGCCAGGGCGGTCACCATCTGCAACTGGCTCTCGAAGGTGCCGAGGATGGCACTCGCGAGGAGTCCGGAGGCGATGCCCACCAGTAGCCACGGTATACGCGCCTTGGTCTGCGCCAGGACGGAGTCGTCGGCGTCGACGTCCGAGGAGATACCGGAAGCGAGCTGATAGTCGCGTTCGGACGATTCGCGCACCTCGTCCATCACGTCGTCCACGGTGATGCGTCCGAGCAGACGGCCTATGGAGTCCGTCACAGGCATTGCCACAAGGTCGTATTTCTCGAAGTCGAGGGCTACCTCGTCGATGGGCGTGTCTACCTTGACGCTCACGGGGTCGGCCTCCATCACATGCTTGATTTTCGACACGGAGGGGTGTGTGAGCATCATCTTCAGAGGCAGCGTTCCGCGCAGACGGTAGTCGTTGTCTACCACATAGACGTAGTATATCTCGTCCATGTCCTCGGCCTGCAGACGCATCTGCTTGATACACTCGGGCATGGACCAGTTCTCGTTGACGACTATCATCTCCTTGCCCATGAGGCCGCCGGCGGTGTCCTCGTCGTATTTGAGGAGGTCGATGATGTCGCCGGCCTGCTCAACGTCGTCGATATGGGCGAGGATTTCCTCGCGCTCCTCCTCGTCGAGCTGTTGTATGAGGTCTACGGCGTCGTCAGTGTCGAGGTGGTCGATCTGCTTGGCGATTTCCTCGGCGGGCATCTCGGAGATAATCTTCAGACGCTCGTCTTCGTCGAGCTCCATGAGCACGTCGGCGGCTTTCTCTTCGTCAAGTTGCTCGAAGAGGTATTCCGCCTGGTCGGTGTCGAGCGACTGGAAGAGCTCGGCGATGTCGGCAGGGTGCAGGTCTTTGAGTTGCTCCGCTGCTTCGGCTTCGTCCTTGCGCTCGATGATGTCCTCGATATTTCGTACGTCGGATTCGGAGAATTCCTTCATTGTTGCTGTGAATGATTGGTTTGTGTCCGGATGTCTATGATGCGTCGGGTGAGGGCTATGAAGTCATCTACGGACAGTGCTTCGGGACGCAGGCCTGCCACGGGGTCGCCGTCGAGTGATACGCCGGCAGGGAGTAGCGGCTTGAGGGCGTTGCGGAGAGTCTTGCGGCGCTGTCCGAAGGCCGTCTTCACCACGGTGCGGAAGTCGCTCTCGGGCACGCCGAGGTCTGTCACCTTGTTGCGGCGCAGACGTATCACGCCGGACTTCACCTTCGGTGGCGGCGAGAACACGCCCTCGTCGACGGTGAACAGATATTCGATGTCGTACCAGGCTTGCAGGAGTACGGAGAGGATGCCGCGGTCGCGGTTGCCGGCGGGGGCGGCGATGCGCCGGGCCACTTCGCGCTGGAGCATACCCGAGCAGCACACCACACGGTCGCGCCAGTCGAGGACCTTGAAGAATATCTGCGAGGAGATGTTGTAGGGGTAGTTGCCGATGATACAGAATGGGCCGTCGCCGGGGAAGAAATCGCGGTCGGACATGCGCAGGAAATCACCTTCTACAATACGTGGCTGAGGCTGCGGCAGGTGCGTTTTGAGCCATTCCACACTCTCGGTGTCTATCTCGGCGAGCACCAGATTGTCGGCGCCGTGAGTGTCGAGGAGGAACCGGGTGAGCACACCCATGCCGGGGCCTATCTCAAGGATGGGCAGACCGTGGCAGTCGTTGAGGGTGTCGGCGATACGTCGGGCCACCGACAGGTCGTTGAGGAAGTGTTGTCCGAGGGCTTTTTTAGGTCTTACTCCTTGCATGGCAGGCGGTTTTGGTTAGACTGGTACAGCCGAGCGGGCATCGCTCGGGCTAAGACTGACGCCGGAGCAGCCACAGGCTCGCTCTTTGGCCGGACAAAAGTACGGAAAAAATACGAGAAATCGCCGAAACGGCAAGTTTTTTTGTAAGTATGGGTTATGGGTGATGAGTTATGAGTGATGAGGTGGAGGGGGCATTCTGACGTAGGGTCGCTCCATGGAGCGACCGCCGACCATCTAACGCGCATCCCGGAAGCGGTCACTCCATGGAGTGACCCTACGTCATAATGCAACGCCGCTTTTTGTCTCACGCAGAGGGAGCGCAGAGGAGCAGAGGAACGCAGAGTCTTGGATAAGTACGAGTTATGGGTTATGGGTTATGAGTTATGAGTGATGGGTGATGAGGTAGAGGGGATTAGCTACTTGGTGTCGGGGGCTTTGGCGCGGCTGATGGTGACGAGCCACACGCCGGTGAAGATGAGTACCACGGCTACGGCCTTGACGGGCGTGAAGGTGTCCAGCCCCAACGCTATGCCCGTGGCGGTGGCAACGATGGGCTGCACATAGTTGTACATACCCACCACCGTCGGGCGCAAGCGTTTCTGTCCTATCATGATGCAGATATATGCTATGTAGGTGCCGCAGACAGCCACATAGGCTATCCCGGCCCATTCGAGGGGGGCGATGGCAAGCCAGTCTGTCGCCGCGAGCCACTTCCACGTGGCCGGGAGCGCCACTACGGAAGCCGAGAGGAACATCCACTTCATCAGCGTGATGAGGCTGTAGCGGCGTATGAAATTGCGGTAGAGGGTAAGGTAGAGCGCATAGCTGAGTTGGGCGAGGAGTACGATGATGTCGCCTGTTGCCGACGCCCCCGAGCCTATTGCAGCCCCACCGTTGACTATCAGGATGATAGCGCCAGTGGCACCGAGTACTATGCCGCCGGCTTTCTTGAGGGTGATGGGTTCGCGGAGGATGAGCCAAGCCAGCAACATCACCCACATAGGCATCGTCGTTGTGACGAGTGATGCCTCGCCCGGACTTGTCATGCTCACGCCGAAGATGAAGCAGCCCTGGTTGAAGAGCACGCCGAGCATACCGGCGCCGAAGAGCCGCAGGATATCGGCGGCGGGGACGTGTTCGCGCGGGGCGAAAAGGGAGGTGAGCCAGAATAGCAGCGCTGCTCCCATCACACGGAAATCCACCATCACTGCCGGCACGACAATACCGGCGGCGAATACCATCTTTGCCACGGGCGACATCAGTCCCCATATCACATTGGCACCGAGCATAGCTACATGCCCCTTAGCTTTACCTTCACTCATTGCAGTATCTCTGAATTAGCCGGCAAAGGTATGTATTTTCCCAAAAATATCCACACTCCCACCTTGAAAATAAATAAAATCGTCGCAAGTGACAGCTGCTTGCAAGCCTCACATAAGCCGGAGAACCATTGCTATAGCGACAGGTATCAGGAGCAACTCAGCTATCAAGATTATCTTCAAAGGGATAAAATTAAGTATAAACGTATGATTAATCACTATATAACATATATAAAGTACAAGATCATATACAATACATACTAAGGTCCCTATATAAAAATTAATCATGTCCTGAATAATGTATGATAAATAGGCGAGAATGGCAATAAAGAAGCCTACTAAGTAAATGTAAGCCCCAACCTTTAATAAGTTAATACTGTCTTTCATAGTACATAAGCTTATAATCTGATTAATGCTATACTAAAATTAATGAAATATCTTATAAGTGATAAAATGACATAATATAATAGTCACTATAGCAACTAACAATAGCATCTCAAATAAATACAGCATGCTCAATGGAACATACTTCTTAATTACAGAATGATTAAAAAACAGATATACAATGTAATAGATTATCCCCCAAAGTATTGAACCTGCATTCGGCTCAATAAAGATAGAGAGCATAAATGAGACATAGAAGATAAAGCCTACAAACGAGCACCATAAATATATATATGATGCTGTCTTTCGACGGATAATTTTATAATCTTTAATCATATTAATTCCAACTATTTACTCTGAAGATTTTTCACACATGCATTACCCTCAGGATTCCATACGATGATAGATTCAAAAGCTCGTATTGGTAATGTTTTGATGTCCCCGAGAGATAATCCTAATGTGAGATTTGGCTTCCAATTAATCATATCAGTTGCTAATGATAGGAGGAATGTGGATCCTGATATCGGGATTGAACCTTTCAATAATGTTTTTTGCACAGCCGTGGCACAATTATTATCTAAAAGATGATAATCTGTATCTGCTATGCGTGTAAATTCACGTCTCATTCTTGCATCCTGCTCCGGCGTGGATTGAATAGTATATCCGTACTTAAATCCATAATAATTTTCTTCCGATGAGTCTTGTCCTTCATCTGTGCGCTTATTATAATCAGAGTCCAAAAATTCTTGTGGGGAATCCCAAGAACCAACTCCGACATCATTAAATTTACGACCTCCAGAAAATTTTCCTGATACATATACATTGTTACCATTCACTGAGTAATACTCCCATTTACCAGATTTATTCTGAATCAACATTGCAAGATGCTCTGGCTTATACAGCACGCAGATGTCTTCGCCGGAGGTGTCAATGATGTTAATGGGATTCGCTGCGCAGTGCGACCAGGGAGAGAGGGAGGGATATTTTTTATATAGAGGATCGGGTGTATGGAAGCGTGCAAGCAGCGGGTCGTGCATGCGTGCTGTATTGTCATACAGGTCGAGTCCCTTATGTCCTATCCAGCGATTGCCGATATGGAGTTCATCGGTAGCCTCGTCCATGTCTGTTGCGAGCACATCCGTAGGCAATTTATAGGGTGTACCGGAGGGATAGTAGCCATTGGTCTGCATGATATTACCGGCAGCGTCAACTACCGCCATGGTAGAGCCAAGGCGGTCACGTACATGCCAGTAGTGAGCCTTGTTCTTGAAATCATAGTGTCCGGTGGCGGTATGGTATATCCATCCCTGGGGGGTGCGTTCGAAGTTACCGCAATATTGATATTTGGAATTTGTGGTCTTTATCCTTTCCGAGCGTATGGTATCGCCCTTCGAATCTACTTTGGTCACTGTTTCTATAGTTCGGCTTGAGAACAGTCGTTCGTATAATGTCCCATCCGGAAAGTAGGTCGAAAGGCTATACGAGCCGTCACTGGTCTGCATTTTCTGCGGTAGATTACCGAAGGGATGATAAGAAATGGATGCTATATCCCGAGTGACGTCTTTGATAAGACGTCCATCGGCATCATACTCAAGGGTATAGCTTCCGGGACTAAAGTTGGCAACATCTTCGGCCCAAGCGCTGTTGTTATCACCCGATGCCTCATTGACGGCTACGGCTTTACAGCCATCCATAACTATGGCAGCATCTTGTACCACGTCTCCTCTGTATTTGCGAAGTATATTGACAACATCGGCGTTGCGATTAGCTGTCATGCTCTCGGCGACCTTTCCATTGTCCGATGTCATTGTGCTAAATTGGCCGAACCCGTCATATTGATATGTCTCGGTATGACTGTACTTGTTGGCAGTCCCCCACGAGAATTGAGCCGCGTTGGCGCAAAGGTAACTTATTTTTCCATCGGAAGGAGAGTGTCCGAACCATGTCTTCTGCGAAAATACAGGCGATGTGATATCAGTAATATTGGAGCGAACATCATATCCGTAGCTTATACCGGAGCCGGAGGTATCTTCGCTCAAACGACCTATCTCATCGTATTTAAAATTCTGTATCACGATAGGCGTAGTACCATCGACCGACACTGTCGATGTGCGAATACGACCGTTTATATCATAGGTATGTTCAGTGATTGCTATGTGCTGAGCAGATACATAGTCAGGCTCAATCATTTCCTCATACTTCTCCTTCCGCCTGGTCATATTGCCAACAAAATCATATTCATATTCTGTAGTCAGGCGAATCTCGTGTAGATTGAGATCCCACATACACTCGCGGATGACGTCGCCGCGGTGGTCGTACTTTGATGCACGTATGTACACCCCACCGTTGAGTGCGGTCTTCATTATAATACCGGTACACTGTCCGTTCTGTGTATACTTGTCTGTACTATTGACAAAATAATTCTTTTCCGCGTCATTCGGAGATACGATGAAGTCATAATTATCGTACATCCAAGCTATATATGGTTGAAAAGCCTCGAGGCCTAAAGTCTTGGGATATCCAAGTTGCGACTCAAACCCGGAGGAATTTATATCCGGATCAACTTCGATGAGATTGCGTCCGTAAGTATTCTGCAAGCTCTGACGTGTCTGCCCCGGCAAGCTGATAATACCTTTAACCGCGGGGCGGAAGTGGCTGTCGTATTTCGTAAGTGTCCATTCGCCAGCTTTACGTTGGGTTGCTGTCGACTCGAAGATGATGCGGTTCAGCTTATCGTAAACGTATTCCGTGGCTTCACACCCGGGCGCCTTGGCTGAAATACAACGGTGCTGCAAGTCGTAGGAATACTGTTGAGCATAGTCGTTCAATAGGTTCATGGCAACCGCTCCGGAAGATGGCAGCCGCATCGATCCCTCCGGACTTATTGCATATCTTAAGTCTCCGGCATTATCATAGATAAAATAAGTGTCGGCGTATGCTTGGGTTCGTCCTGTTGGGATAACTCGTTGAAGAATCATTCTGTCAAGGCGGTCTTTAAAAGTAATAATTACCTTGCCATCTTCATCCGTTGTACTTTCTAGCCGTAATGAACCGACCGGATAGGTTCCTTTTACATACAGTGCATTCAGTGTAATATCTGAACCTCCGGGCAACTCGAGTCCTCGAGGAGTAGCACCAAATGTGAATTGCAGGCAGCTGTACTTACCTGATTCCTCATTCTTGTGCCATTCCACTTTCTTACCATGACTTTTCCAAAGAGCACCGGGACCATTTTCTTCCGTCATACGGTTCAGCGCCGATTCTTCATACTTGTATTGGGTATATGGTATTTCCGATGAACCATAGATTGCGCTTGCAGCCGTTGTGAATTTCTTTTGGTCAATTAATTCGGCTCCTCCGGGCACGGGAAGCCATTCATTCTGAATATTTCCACGCCTATCATAATCAGTCCTCTGGGCGATAGAATTATTATCCCCCCCGCCAAAGTCTACCACAGACAGTCGCTTACGCCCCAAACCGTCATAATAGTCAGTAGAAGTCCGCTTTAGTGTACCGGCTTCGTTGCAGAATACCGTTGTTGTAATATAATTCTCCGATGTATTACTCTGTGCCGAGGATTTGGCACAGGGCATATATGACAGCACTACTGCCATGCCAAAGGCTTTACAATATCGCTTCATCGTACCGAGATTTTGTAGGTTAGTAAATCATCACCTATATTGAGCGCAAAAATATATACGCCATCCGGGTAGTCATTTAAGGTCATTTCAAAAGTCTCTGTCGTATTTAACTCACCATAAGAGAATACTCGTCCCATAGCATCACACAGCACGTAAACAGGCTTGAAATCCCTGGCTTTCATATCAGGATGTACAGTTATCTTTTTTTTCTGCTCGTCCCAATTCACATTGCCTTTTGAGTTGAAACCATTATGACAATCACTAGGCTTAGTCATATACTTGGTAGTATAATCCGGCTTGTCAAATATTCGTCTGAGATATTCATTTACATCATCACCTTTGATTTTTTCTTCTTGTTCCTTTAAATCAATAGCTTCCCACCGACATACACGGTCAACGGTATCTCCATTTAAAGTAACCATCAAATTGTCAGTATATGTCAATGCCGGGTATCTGTATCCACGAGCATACCACTGCTGCTTAAAGCCTATGTGTCGCACTGTATCCACTCCGACATAAAAAAATTTTTCCTCTGTTTTGTATTGGATGCAGTCGACATTGCAGATGGTATCACCCTGGAGAGTTATCAGCTTTGTATCATACTTTATATTTGATACCCGGTGACCTTTAGATGTATATGGACCAATTCCGGCCAAGCGTCCTGAAGATGCCAATGCAATCTCATATAATGAATCCGACAACGTCAGGTATGGGATAGAGGGATTATATATTCTTGTCTCTCCCGGTCGATAGGTCTTGGTTTCGTACAAACAATTGCCGGAACATACAAATTTGTGAATCTTCTTGTCGACTTTCAGGATAATTGAAGTCAGCGAATCCTCTTTTGCCGGGGCGAAAGCTTTGAATGCGGATTCACCGCTGACTTGGGCGGTACTCAGATCTACAATCTCCTCATTTGACATCCTTACTGCTGCAACGTCGGTCAATTCAAGTATCGTCAACTCATCCCCAATACGAGGTAGGTTATGCTCGGGGCTTAGACAAAACGCATGTTGCATGACGAAGCCGATAAGTAGAAAAATACATCCACCGAAGAATGTATTACTTGTCATCTGTCGCATAGTGATAATCATATTTAGAGATAAGATAATTGTTGAAGTCTCGAACTGACGTCAGACGCCCTTGCGAATCATATTCGTTTTTTGTATCAATGCCACGACCGTCGGTTTGACGTAGAATACCATTGAACCAGTCATAACTTATCGCTGTAATGGTCTTACCCGGGAAATATTCTCTCATGCGTTTTGCGATAGCCGATATTCTGGCATCACTTGCAATGCCACGGGCGTTCACCTCAGCTCCCAGTAGACCGTACTTGGCGGTGGCAGCAGTGAGTGTATTGAAATCAACTCCGGTTGCTTCCAGCACAGGATACAATCCATTATATCCCCATATGTATGACGCAAGCACTACGCCATCGTATGATATCTCTATAAGATTACCGAATGAATTATACTTGTATGATAAGGTCGGTTGATTTATATTGCTTTTCTGAGAACTTGTCGTGATACCGTTGGGAGATATCAGGTCATTTAGAGAGCAACTGTTTGAGAGGATATATTTACGCACGGGAAGCATTGTATTAGCATCGTACTCCGTCCGCTCGGCAGAAACAATTGTCGTCCCACAAGCCGTCACTACTGTTTCCGGATATGGCAGACGGAGTCCATTTTTACTCACATAAGTATAATATGTGGTTATTTCGAGTCCACTCGCATCAGTTTCCGTGGTTGATTTCACTAAATTATAATCAGTATTAGATGTATACGAATCATAGAAATATTCATATTTCATCTGGGAGTCTATTCCATCATTTTCTACAGAGCGAGTATAACTCACCGTCTTATTATACGGTATCAAGGTATATGTCCCAATGCCATAGTCATAACCTCCGTAGTCATTTGAACTTGGAGCGCGGGTAAAGTCACATACGACGAATGCATCTGTTGTAAGTAATGGCGTATTTTCTGACTCGTATATGTTGTACGAATACTCTGTAGTGTGAAATGGGGCAGCATTCGTATGTAGGGTATGCTTCATCAAGTTACCTCGATGATGTGCCAAAGAAGTGTACATCCGGGAACCTATAGGCTGATATGACATGAAAAATGACTTATTATAATCACAATTGCCAACTGAGCGGGAACTGGAATAAATGAATGACTCTGCCTTAGTTCGCAGATAATTGTCGGGGTCCTCAGGATCCTCCTTCCCCATACATACAAATACCTCAGGATATTCGATGCTTGTAAATGTTCCGGACATTGTATTAGGGAAGGGTACACCACCCACACAGTAAACTTCAGTAAACAAGTATCCCGGGAAACGGTAATCGGGGAAAATTAGATAATGCATATAATCGTACTTGGGCAGCATCTGTATTGTACCGGATGTCTTGTTGGGATCTTGTCCGAGATCATAATAAAAATATTTTCTTAACGGCTCATCATTAGGGTCTCCGGTGACAGATTTGATTCTTTTTATTCGCAGTCCACACCAATACTCTCGGCCATTGCCAACATTTGTGTCAACAGTCGTTCCATTAATATATATTTCCCCTGCATTATATCCATGTTGGAAATTCAGTCTTAAATCTGACTCTGCTCCTTGAATAGCATAAGGATTAAATAGTTCAAAATCATAATATCCGGATGCAAGGAACAAGCTGATAGGCTGATTCTTACCGTTTATCTCAATTGTCTCCTTGTCTAAATAATATACCTTTTCGATTTCTCCGGTAGTTCTATTGGTTATAACTACATGTGGGAAATATGGACGACTATTCGGATTATAGTATATCGAACTATGGCTATCCTCATAGGCCGTGTGCCATAGTATGGTCGGATTCATATTGAAATACTTAGTGAAATCAATAGTAATCCTCTGCTTATCACCTACCCGATAGTTGGTCAGCTTAAGCTTTCGACAATCCTCATTCTCACAATATCTCAAAGTATCGGTAATAACCTTGATTGCTTGTTCATTCGGACTAATAGTACCTTTATATTCAGCCGATTGAAAATATCCAAATGTGTTGTTCTCCCATTCAAATTCTGTAGAGCCGCCTGATGGATAGGTGATTTTCTGTAATTCAAGAGAATGAGCAAAGCCCCTTGATACACTTCTATCGGCACTACCACCCACCTGCTTTATATTGAGAATAACGTTTGGGATAAGAGACTCACTCCCATTCTCATTTATATATCCGCCAAAATCTTGACAAAAATAATCCTGTTCGGTAGCATAATCGCGATTATAATCGAATGAAAACACAGTCTGTTCTCCATCCTTAACGGACATCAGCAGATTAGCATTATAGTCATAGTTAAACGTATAAGTGCGACATGTACCATCAGGAGAAGTGATATCAATAGAGCCTATAAGTGCGTCCGCACGAGATGTTCCTTCATGAATATAATTGAATTTTACTTTAATACCATTCGCCTCTACACTTTCAAGAAGTTGGGGATAATAAACGATACTGCTAAGAGAGTTCAGATCTTCCGGCCTAAAATCAGCAGAGGGCCTGCTTGTGAAATGTCTCATTACAATACCTCCGACAGCTTTCTCACTTCTTTCTGAGCGTCTCTTGTATGAGAAGTTTACTTCATTGTTGCTCAGATCTTTGATTTTATCAAGATGCCATGCGGAAGCATAGTATAAACTATCCTCTTGCTGTGTCAGCATAGGATTACCATGATAAAAGACGTATCGTGTCCTGTCCTGAGTAAGAAAATCGTACTGAATACCTGCATTATCCGTTATACGAAATCCCCATCCATCACACCCGCCATCTGTAATATGTGGTATGTCAGGCGTGGATGTTATCTTTACAGGATTATCGGATGACAATGTTATCTTACCGGACTTATCTCTGACGAAAGTTCCTGACATGTTACACCCGGAAAAGCTGAAAATATCGTTCGCGAGGTCGCAACAACCATTATAGTAACTTTGTCCCAACTCACCTATCCAAGATCGATTCTTCTTATAATCGGTCCAGTCGGTAGGGTCATAGTCCGGCAATTTCTCGGTTAATTTTGTGCGTAACTCTTTCTCTTTATCATCTAAATGATAAAATCCGTGCATCCTATCGTTCAAGTTCGCATCATCCGGGGCACCATATACTGTATGGGATATTGTAGCACCGCACATAACACTCCATGATAGTCCTGCATTACCTGTCTTCTGATCGGCGCGAACACCGCCTCCGTGATAACAGAGGGTGATAGGAACTTCTATACTACCACTTTTGAGGGTATAGATAGGAAAACTGATAGATGGAATACCATGAAAATAATCTACCGGATAGTCCTTAAAGTCCATCAGCGACGCCACTTCAGGCGCCGGAGGTACAATAGAATAATTACGCGGCATAACTCCATCATCTGCACACATCACCAAGGATGAGGCAAGAAATAGGAGGGATAATAAATCTTTTTTCATGGTTTTAGATGTTATCTTTAGAGTCATTCAAGACTCCTGCGAGTGCACTGGATGAAATCTCCGGCAAGTTAATCAAAATAAATGATTTTTGCAAATTTTTGACAATAAAAGTAAAGTGCTTTTAATGTATACAAGCTGTTAGATTGTCAGAATAGCGCATTTGTATCTTTACTCTCGGGAGGGAGTAAGGCGAATACCTATGTATATCCCTTAGTCTGAGAGGCATTCTTCATAAAAAAACCGTGTCAAAATCGAAATTTGACACGGTCTTTTTATGATGGATGAAAATGTTACTTCTTGAGGGCTTTGGTGGCGGAGGTGGGGGTGTGGATGATGTACATGCCTGCGCGCCAGGTATCGGTGTCGATGACTGCGGTGCCGTTGGCGTCGGTGCAGCCGCTGAATACGGTGACGCCGGCGATGTCGGTGACGGTGAAGTCGGTAGCGGCCTCAGCCATGACGGTGAGGGTGGCGGTGAATACCGCGGGAGCTACGGTGAGGGCGTCGCCGGAGGCAATCTGCTCTATGCCGGACGACATATCCTGAACGACGGGTATCACGAAGCTGTCCACGCCATCGGTGAGGGTAATGGTGGTCTCGCGCTTCGATACACCTGCGGGCAGAGGATCGGCCTGCACGATGAGCTGATCAACGGTAAGGCCGTTGGGCTCGCTGATTACGCGCACCCAATTGTCGCCGCATACGGGAGTCTCATAGCCCATGTAGGAGAAGAGGTCGTACTCCTTGTTGCCGCCTTCCTTGTCGAAGTGGAGGGTGGGGTCGGTGTACATAGGCAGGTTGGAGATAACCGAGTGGATGATAGAGGGCTGGATGAGGTAGGAAGTGTGGTTCTTACCTGCGGGGAAGTAGTCGCTGGCGGCCTTCCACTCGCCGTCCTTGAGGAAGTAGGCGGTGTTGCCCTCGGCGCGGAAGTCAGCCATGGCGAAACTTACGGTGCAGGTCTCGTTCTTCGCGGGCAGACCGTCTACGACGATGAAGAATTCATCATTGATGACGGGGCACTCGGTGAAGGGGAATGCTGTGCCTACGAGGTTACTGCCGCTGGGGAGGTCGAGCTCGTAGACGCACCACCACCATGAGTCGAGACGCTTGCCGGGGAGGCCGTTCTCGCTGGTGTAGATGTGGACGCCGATATTGGCGAGCTGGTCGATGAGTTCTTCAGCCTCGGCGCGCATGAAGTAGACGTATGCGCCTTCTACCATGATGGGGCGTGAGGGTTTGGAGAATTTCTCGGCGTAGGCGGTGATTTTCATCGAGTTGGTGCCGGGGAATTCGCCGCTGCCTTCGAGGTCGAATACTGTGGCGGCGTCGGTAGGACGGAAGTTGGTGACGGTACCGCTGTACTCCACGCTCACCTCGGCGGAGGCTGTGGAGGTGCCGTGCATGTTGGTGCTGGTGAGCTCTACGGTCTGGTTGTGGAGGTAGGCGTATCGTACTTCTACGCTATCGCCCTCCATGGTGGTGATTACCTGGGGAGTCTCCTCAACGCCGGAGAATGACCATACATGCTCGGTGGGGAAGCCGTCGGAGGCGTCGGTGTAAGTCACGGGCGCCGTGGGGGCTATCATGGGCAGACGGGTGGAGGTGAGGCGGAACTCGGCGGGCAGACCGATTTTCGCTACGGGGGCGGTGCCGGTGACGTTGACGAAGGCCGTCTTGGTAGTGGCGGAGGTGTTGCCCTCGCTGTCCTTCACTTCGAGAGAGACGTCGTAGGTGCCGTCGGCAGTGTAGTAGACGGTGGGGTTGCGGAGCTCGGAAGTGGCGGGGACGGCGCCGGGGAACGACCAGTGCCACTCGGCCGCGTCGATGTCGGTCATGGGCACGAAGGTCACTTCCTCGCCGGTGACGAGGTTCAGTTTCTCCACGCCGGCGGAGGTGCGTATGCTCAGGCCGTCGATGGCGAAGTCGCCCATGTAGCCGCCGGTGTCGAAGTTGTCCTTGCCGCCGGAGCAGTATGTGAGGCGGAAGCGTACAGTCTTGCCGGCATAGTCGGAGAGGTCGGCGGCGATGGGACGCCATGCCCAGGGACGTTCGCCGGTAGCGTCGGCGCTGTACCAGATGCGTGTGATGTCGTCGGTGAAGTTGTCGGTGGATACTTCTATGGCGAGTCGGCACTCGTCGTCATAGTTCAGCGAGAAGCCTATGTAACCGTTGAAGGTGGCATTGGCGGGAATCTCTACGGGGGCTGTGGTGACGGAGGAGTTCTCGCGGCGGTAGGTCTGATAGGGGCCTTCTACATAGAGCGAGCCCTTGTCGTCGGGGTCGTAGTTGCTGAAGCTGCGGTCGCCGCTCTCGGCTATCACCTTCACTGTCCAGGTGACGTACGAGGTGGGGTCGACGGTCCAGCCGGCGGGTATCTTGCCGTCGTTGAAGTTCGTCTCCGATACCACGGTGGTGGCGTCGAGGCCCTTGACGGTGAAGTCGAGCTGCTTGCCCTGTGCCACGGCGTTCATTGCGGCCTTCTTGACGGTGGCGCGCTGTTCGATGGCGGTGGGGAGGCTGACGTTCTTCTGACGGATTTTGGCCGGGGTGGCACTGGCGGTTGCTGCCATCGCCATGAAGGCGACGGGCAGTGCGTGCCATAGAATTGAGGATTTGTTCATGCTTTAATGAAAGTTTATTTTACAAACTTGATGACGGCGGCTCCTGCACGGGCTATGTAGATGCCGGCAGGCAGAGAGCTGATATTGAGGCTGTCGGTGCCACGGGCCACGAGGACGCCGTCGGTAGAGAATACGAGGATGTCGCCTGCTGCGGCGAGGGTGGCGGTGGCGGCGTCGTAGCAGAGGGTGCCGTCGCCGGATACGGTGTCAACGCCTACGGTGGGCTTCACGAGGAAGATGTCGGACTTGTGGAGGGCGAGCTTCCAGTTGTCGTCGGTGGTCACGTGGTAGCCGATGTAGTATGTGCCGTCCTCGGGGACGTCGAAGAGTACCTCGATGTCGGAGGGCCAGCTTACGGATTCAATCTTGCGGGTGTCGAGCACCTGCATATCTTCGGCGGTGGCGGAGGGTGTCTTGGTGAGTACTACTTCGATATCCTCGGTGTAACGGGCGCTGTAGCAGGTGGCACGGTAGACGAGGCGATGGAGGCCTTCGACGGTGTGGAAGGGAGGTGTGAAGGCCCAGGGCTTGTTGCTTGTGAAGCTGGCCTCGAAGGTGCTTGTGGAGGAGTTGTGCTTCCAGTTGGAGCTGCCTTCGCCGGGGTCGAGAGTCCATAGGTCGAAGGTGGCGGCGGTGGCGAAATTAGGCTCGTAGGGCAGATTGATGGCAGCGCCGAGGGTGAGGTAGTCGGAGGTGGCGGGCGCTACGTCGGCATAGCCGTCGATGCTCACTTCGTAGCAGTAGCGACCCAGTTCGAGGCCTTCGATATTGTCGGTGAGGCTCAGGCCGTCGGTGCCGGACACTACTTCGAAGTCGCCGGGCTTGCGCACTACGGTGTAAGTGATGTCTGCGGTGTCGACATAGCCGCCGTGAACACCCTCGGAGGCTACGCCTTCCCAGCTTACGGTGACGGTCATGGTCGCATCGTCGTAGGCCGCGGTGACGGCGCTGACGGGTAGGGGAGTGTCGAGACCCACCCAGTCGGAGGTGACATCGACTGCCTCGGAAGCATTGTCGCCGAGCCAGGCGGTGACGGTGTAGGTGTATGTGCCGGCGTCCTCTATGGAGTCGTCGGTGTATGTTGCTGTCTCGCCGGGAGTTGCGCCTTCGATAGTGGCGAGTTCGGCACCGTTGCGGGCGATGACGATGCGGCTGATGGCGGTGAGAACGTCGCCGGTGTTATCCTCGGCGGGGTTGGTCCACGAGAGAGTCACGCTGTGCTCGCCCTCGGCGGCGGCTGTGGCGCTGAGGTCGCTCACGGCGAGCGGGGCAACGGAGATTTCCTTGATGTTGAGGTCGTCGACGTAGAGGTCGTTGGAGTTCGAGGAATTGGTGCAGCGGAAAGCGAGGTAGTAAACGCCGTTCTCAGCCACGGAGAATTTCACCGTCTTGGTGGCATCGAAAGTGCTTTGGATGGTCTCGGTGAAGAGTTCCTTGTCGAGACCTTCGGCGCTTGCTTCGGCACCGAGGAGCACGGTCAGATCCTTGTAGGAGGCTGTGCTGCTGTTGCTGATGCGAGTGCTGAAGCTGAGTTCGTAGGCTCGGCCGGCGCTTAATTCGATGCCGGGCGATACGGCATAGGCATTGGCGGGGCTGCCCCAGAACTGCAGACGGCTCGACGATACACTCCAGTTGCGCGTGGTGCCTTCGCCGCAGAAGAAGCTGAAGAAGTGGTTCGAGGTGGAGAAATCCTGGCTGTAGGGCACTGTCACGGCGCCGCCGAGCACTACGGCGTTCGACCGGGTGGAGTTCCACGATGTCGTGCCGTTGTAGATAGTGTAGACCGCGTAGGTGTATGAGTTGAGGCCCTGTATGTCGCTGTCGATGTAGGGGAGTTCACCGGTGTAGGCTTCTTCGAGTACCACGGCGTCATCGTTGCCGGCGGTGCGGGTGATTTTGTACGATACACCGGCGGGGTCGATATATCCGCCATTGTTGCCTTCGGTTGCGGGGGTGAAGTCGAGGCTCACGGTGTGGTCGTCTACGACGGTGGCGACGGCATTGGAGGCCGGTTTCACGGCGCTGTCCATGCCCACCCAGGTGGTGCTGACGTTGGCGGGAGCGGATGTTGATGTGCCGTCGGCGTTGAATGTCACCACGCGGTAGTAATATTTGCCGGCTTCGGGGATGGTGGCGTCGACGTACTCGCCGGGAGCGCCCTGCTCGCCGTCGGTCACGGTGCCGACGAGGCAGGTGGTGAGGTCGGAGGGGAATGAGGACGATGTATGACGGTAGATGTTGGCGCTTACGGTGCCGGCGAAGTCGCCGCCGAGGTCACCCTTGGTGGGCCATGTCCAGGAGAGAGTCACCTTCAACTCGCCTTCGGGAGCCGGGGTGGCGGCGAGGTCGGTCACGGCGCCGGGATGGCTTATCTGTTCCTCGATGACGAATTTCTGGAAACGGAGGTCGCCCATGTAAGCGCTCGAATAGCAATGGATGGCGAAGTAATATTCGCCGTCGGCGGCGGGAGTGAAGATGCCGTCGTAGTTGTTGAAGTATGAACCTCTCGATAGAGATTCGTTCTTGTAGATTTCTGTAGAGAGAGCGTCCGGCGTGGGTTCGGAGCCGGCGTTGATGGTGATCTTCTGTGTGTCGGAGTTGAAGGAGGACGCGTTGCGCAGATATGAGCTCACCTTGTAAGAGGCGCCGCCTTTGAGAGTTACGGCGGGGGATATGAGCCAGTCGTTGGCAGCGGCCGACTTGTTCTGGGTATAGACGGCGTCTTCATCGCCGTAGGCCCAGAGATAGGGTGTGCCGTCGCCGTTGGCATCGATTACGGTCCAGCCGGCAAAGTCGTCGGCCGACGGCAGCGCGAGAGTTACAGTCTCGGCCTTGGCGCCGAGGAACAGTAGAGCTGCAAAAGCAAGGAGTAAACTTTTCTTCATCAGGAATGGAAATGATATGGATTTATTGCAGGATAACAGCGATAACAATTAATCGCTTTAGATATATTATCGTGCAAAGATACAATATTTCTTCCTATTCTGCCACCTTTCTCCCAAAATTTAAACCTCAGAAACAAATATTCAATACCCTCTGCGTACCTCTGCTCCTCTGCGCTTCCTCTGCGTGAGACAAATTCTCGCGGCGCCTTTTCCACACTTGATGGAAGGGGGCTCCCTCTGCGAAAGACTTATTTCTCGGGGTGATGCGGTTATGCCCTGGATGGAAGGGGGCTCACGCAGAGGGGGCGCAGAGGAGCAGAGGAACGCAGAGGCTTTTAATAAGTATCAGTTATGGGTTATGGGTGATGACGTAGGGTCACTCCATGGAGTGACCGCCGACGAGGTGTGTGGTCGCCTGAAAAATCAATTGGTTGCAGCCTGGAAACGGTCGCTCCATGGAGCAATGTCACTAACTTAAGGAATCAATCATAAAACAAATG
>CAMWKV010000012.1 GCA_947174915.1 uncultured Porphyromonadaceae bacterium
TTTTGTGGGTGAGGCCGGTATAGAAAAGGATACGCTCGGACGTAGTGGTCTTACCGGCATCGATGTGAGCCATAATGCCGATATTGCGCGTATATTTGAGGAGTTCGTCTGATTTAGCCATTTTGGTTTACCGAGAGTTGTGTCAAAAAAAATCTCTTAGAAACGGAAGTGAGCGAAGGCGCGGTTGGCCTCAGCCATTTTGTGCATATCTTCCTTGCGCTTGAATGCACCGCCCTGGCCATTGAAGGCATCGACGATTTCAGCAGCGAGCTTATCTGCCATAGTCTTGCCGCCACGCTTGCGGGCATAGGAGATAAGATTTTTCATTGAGATAGACTCTTTGCGGTCGGCGCGGATTTCGGTAGGCACCTGGAATGTAGCACCACCTACGCGACGGCTCTTTACTTCCACCTGGGGAGTTACGTTTTCGAGTGCCTTCTTCCAGATATCGAGAGCGGTAAGCTCTTCGTTGGGCATCTTGGACTTCACAGTCTCGAGTGCGTTGTAGAAAATGGCAAACGCGGTATTCTTCTTACCGTCGTACATGAGGTGGTTAACGAATTTGGTGACGCGAACGTCACCGAAAACGGGGTCGGGGAGAACTAACCGTTTTTTAGGTTTTGACTTTCTCATTTGCGAGTTGTCGGGAATGTGTTTTTGATTGCTTGGTTGCTTTCGTCTTTCATCTTCAGCGCATCCTCCGAGGACGCTTACTCAACCGAAATGTAGCTGCAAGAATGCAAAAACGAGTTTGAAATTAATTTGTTACTCGGGTGCTATAAGACTGCTTCACCCGCGATTGTTCAGTATCGCGAATTACTTCTTGGCAGCACCGGCCTTGGGACGCTTGGCACCGTACTTGCTACGACGCTGTGTACGATCCTTCACACCTGCGGTATCGAGGGTACCACGAACGATGTGATAGCGTACACCGGGAAGATCCTTTACACGACCGCCACGTACGAGTACGATGGAGTGCTCCTGCAGGTTGTGACCTTCACCGGGGATGTAGGAGTTAACTTCCTTACCGTTAGTGAGGCGCACACGAGCCACTTTACGCATGGCCGAGTTAGGTTTCTTAGGGGTGGTGGTGTACACACGCACACACACGCCGCGACGCTGGGGACAGCTGTCAAGAGCGGGGCTCTTACTCTTATCCTCAAGCGCTACGCGTCCTTTGCGTACTAATTGCTGAATAGTTGGCATCTTAGTTCTTTTGTTGGTTACTTATGATATCTTTGATATTTCTCGTTCTTTCGTCGCGCTTAGCTGACGTGCGCGCATAGTATTCGCACACTTCGAATGCACCGCCCATTGCTTTGATAGTCAGAATCTTAGCAACGATGCGGCCATTCAACGCTCTTTTCGACACTGCAAAGGTAGCAATTATTTGCCTAACTACCAAACATTTTCACAAAAAATATTCCCCCAAAATACAGTCACAAATACCCCGGGCCACGGTACCCCGCCGAAAAGGGCTTCTGAAAGCATCGAAGTCAGCCGAATTGACAATATTATAACTTTGTTTATATTTACTTGACATCATTTAACTACAGAAGCGTGATGGCAAGTGTACTTTCAGCTAATCAGGCGGGCAGTCTACGCCCCGCAGCGAGCCGTCACCTATTCACGAAGAGCTCTTCCGAAGCACCATTCAGTCGCCGCCTGGCAGATGGTGGCGAAAAGACACCATCTGCCAGGCGGAAACTCAAGACTATGCTCCATATAAGGCGCCATCGGCGCGGCGGAAATTCAAGACTATGCTCCACATAAGGTGCCATCATCCCGGCGAAAACTCGGGCATCTCTGCCACATTTATAATATAGAGTATATATAGAGTTGGCGCATTGCGGCAAAATAGCTAACTTTGCACAAAGTTATATCCCACAGTTCATGGTCATCATCAAACGCCTCTACCTATATATGCTGCAGCGCTTCCTCCCGCTGCTGGCCATGACTTTTTTTATCTGCCTGTTCATCGTGCTCATGCAGTTCCTCTGGCGCTTCGTCGACGACCTCGTGGGCAAAGGACTGTCAATAAGCATCATAGCAGAGCTATTCTTCTACGCCGCACTCACCATGGTGCCTACTGCCCTACCCCTGGCGGTGCTCTTAGCATCGCTGATGGTGTTCGGCAACCTCGGCGAGAAATTCGAGCTCACGGCGATGAAGGCCTCCGGCATCTCGCTCTTCAAAATCATGCGCCCGCTCATCTGGCTCATGGTCTTCATTGCCATCGGAGCATTCTTCTTCCAAAATAATGTGCTGCCTGTGGCGCAGACAAAGATGTGGACACTCATGTTCTCCGTCCGCCAGAAGACCCCCGAGGTAGAGATACCCACCCGCAGCTTCTACGATGCCATACCCAACATGAATCTCTACGTAGAGCGCAAGGACGCCGAGACGGGCATGCTCTACGACATGATCATCTACGATCTGTCGCGCGGCATGGACAATACCCGCGTGATTCTCGCCGACTCGGGACGCTTCAACTTCACCGAAGACAAAACGCGCCTCTACCTCGACCTCCACAACGGTGAAATGTTTGAGAACATGCGCGACAACTCCCTCGATGTCGGCTCAGCCAATCGCTACATGCCCTTCCGCCGCGAGTCTTTCGAACGCAAAGAAATCTACTTCCCCTTCGATGCCAACTTCAACCGCATGGACGAAAGCGGCATCCGCTCGATGTATGTAGGCCAGAACATCAGCCAGTTGCGCCACAGCATCGACTCCATAGGCCAAAAAGTTGACTCCGTCGGCAACATCTACGCCGCCGAACTCCTCGACGCAGCATATTTCGGCATCAAACCCACCGTGCCGCGCATGGTCAACGGCGAAATAATCCGCGAGCGCCGCAAAGAAGTGGCAATACCCCGGCCTCTCGACCTCGACTCCATCTTCGCCGCACCCACTCCATCATCGGCCAAAAGTTATGTCACTCAAGCACTTGCCCAGGCCAAGCGCCGCAAGCAGGAGTACGTCTACCGCGGCCTCGCCCTGGCCGAACAGGCCAAACTAATGCGCCGCCACGACATCGAGATGCAGAAAAAATTCACACTCTCCATCGCCTGCATCATATTCTTCTTCATCGGCGCACCTCTCGGAGCCATCATCAAGAAAGGCGGCATCGGCACACCGCTCGTACTATCCGTCCTCCTCTTCATAGTCTACTTCATCTTCGACAACATGGGCTATAAGATGGCACGCGACGGCAAGCTCCTCGTCTGGGAAGGCATCTGGCTGAGCACATTCGTCATGGCACCGCTCGGCATCTTCTTCACCTACAAGGCTGTAGGAGACTCCCAGCTACTCAACATCGACGCCTACAAGAATTTCTTCCGACGCCTCACCGGTAAGACAGCCGGACGTACACTCACCCTCAAGGAAGTGCGCATGACCGACGTCGAACCGGCTCGCGCCACAGCCCTGCTCGACTCTTTCGCCGAACTCACCGACAGCACCATCAAGGCAATCCACCATGCACCCCTGTGGCGACGAGCCTGGTGGCGCATCTCGCAAGGCGGTGCCGACAAGCTCCGCGAACCGCTCGGACAGCTCGTCGACTACCTCTCAAACAGCCCAGACATATACGTGATAAATCTTCTCAACCAATACCCCTTCACCCCTACCGCTCGCAATATCAAGATTATAGCCAACACAACTCAGGCATTGCGCAAGCGATTCGAGTGAACTATACCGAACAAGTCAAATCCCAATATACCCGACGATTATGACCGAACAGCCCGTCCGCCTCGACAGCATAGAAGATGCTATCGAAGACTTCCGCCAAGGAAAGATGGTAATAGTAGTCGACGATGAAGACCGTGAAAATGAAGGTGATATCATCGTTGCCGCCGAAAAGATAACTCCCGAGCAGGTGAACTTCATGCTCAAGAACGCCCGCGGTGTCCTGTGCGCGCCCATCACGCTGAGCCGTTGCCGCGAGCTCAACCTACCCCACCAGGTCGACACGAACACCTCCGTACTTGGCACACCCTTCACCGTCACCGTCGACAAACTCGAAGGCTGCTCCACCGGCGTCAGCGCCGACGACCGCTGCGCCACCCTCCGAGCTCTCGCCGACCCCGCGTCGCCACCCGAGACCTTCGGTCGCCCCGGCCACATCAATCCCCTCTACGCTCAGGACCAGGGTGTTCTCCGTCGCAGCGGTCACACCGAAGCCGCCGTTGACCTCGCCCGCCTCGCAGGACTCCAGCCCGCAGCGGCACTCATGGAAATAATGAGTGACGACGGCACAATGGCCCGTCTGCCCGAACTGCGACAGAAGGCCGACGAATGGGGCATGAAACTCGTATCCATCCGCGACCTTATCGCCTATCGCCTTGCCAATGAACAGCTTGTCGAGCGCGGCGTCGAGGTAGATATGCCCACCGCCTACGGCCATTTCCGCCTCATCCCCTTCCGTCAGAAGAGCAATGGTCTCGAACACATCGCCATCCTCAAGGGCGACGTCACCACCGACGCTCCCGTCCTCGTGCGCGTACACTCCTCGTGCGCCACAGGCGACATCTTCGCCTCCAAACGCTGCGACTGCGGCGAGCAACTCCACAAAGCCCTCGAAATGATTGAGGCCGAAGGCCGCGGCGCTGTCGTGTACCTCAACCAGGAAGGCCGCGGCATCGGTCTGATGGACAAGATCCGTGCCTACAAGCTCCAGGAAGAAGGCCTCGACACCGTCGAGGCCAACATCCACCTCGGCCACGACGCCGACGAACGCGACTACGGTGTCGGTGCTCAGATTCTCAACATGCTGGGTATCCGCAAGATGCGCCTTATGACGAACAATCCTGTCAAGCGCATCGGCCTCGAAGGCTACGGTCTCGAAGTAGTCGAGAATGTACCCATAGAAGTGGCGCCTAACCCCTACAACCTCCGCTACATGCACACCAAGAAAGAGCGCATGGGCCACGATCTGCATCAGGTGGAATGAGCCTCGACAGCGTAAAAGAATACTTCCGGATAGGCGGACAGTTCCTCGCCGAGGGCGACGCCGAAGGGCTGCTACGCTACTCCGGCGAAGAACTGGCACGTGTCAGCGATGCCCTGAGGACAGCCGGCAGCCCCGACAGTCGCCAGGAGTTGGCCATCGACCTCTTGTCGCTGACAGCTCTGCACTCGCGGGCACTGGCGATAGCACAGATGTATGCCGACGCCATTGCTACCGACATGATGGCGCTCATACTCCTCATCAATCTGAAAATCAACCCCGAAGAAATCGCCGACGGCTACCTCGGACTCATCATGGAGACCCTCGACACCACCATCACCGCAACGGAAGTGGTATCACCGGAGGTGCGGTCAAACTATTTCTTCGCGGCCTCGCTCCTCATCACGCTATCGAGAGTCAGCATAGAGCACTACCTCAAGGCCGACATCATTGCCGACAAGATGTGGCCTCCCGTACTGGCCGACTTGCGTGAGCAAGAGACACAGATTCCCGAGCAGCTCAAGAAGCATGTCGGAGATATGCGCCCGCAGGACGCCCTGGAGGTATTCACCACCGTGGTGCAGTTGATGCACGACTCCGGAGCCAACATCGACGCTGAATGACAGCCCCCGCTCGCAAGAATAAAAGCCGCACCCGTTTTTTGGGGTGCGGCTTTTCCATATAGAGCATTGATTATATCACTGTTTCTTAGCCTTTGTGAGAGTGTAGTTCAGAGGCGTTGTATTCTGAGTGAGCTCTGCGTTAGTCATCTCTATAGTATCATCGCCGGTCACAAGGAAATAAGTCTGCTCGGCACCCTTGCCGGAGAGCTGGATATATTTCTTACCGTCGCGGGTACCTGTTGTGAAGTCACCTTCGCTGTAGAATGAAGCAACGTCCACGATAGTACCGGTAGAGTCGAGATTCACATACGACTGTACCATTTCATAGTCGCCACCGGGCTGGTCATCATCATAGTCGAGAAGCACGGTATAACGGATGCCATACACATCTGCACCGGGCAGTACACCTGTGTAGACTACATCATCGCCGGATTTGGTACACTGACCATCCTTGGAGGGACACTGGCTGCAGGCGCCTAAAGATACGAGGGCGCCAAGAGCTACGATAGAGAGGAACTTGGATTTCATGTTTTGAGTATGAATTAGTTGATTGTTATTGTTTCTATTCGGACAGATAGCGGAACGAAAAAGTTCACACTCCAATCAACAAACTCACACGATACACAGCGAAAGCTGCCAGCCATGCCACAAGAGTATTATATATGATACTGAAAGCAGCATATCGCCACGCCCCCGTCTCGCGTCCGATAGCAGTGATAGTGGCTATGCAGGGACAGTACAGCAATATGAACACCATAAAAGCCAGGGCTGCCGCCGGGTCGAAATCAGGATGTCCCGTCACCGGTGAGGACTGTTTGAGGCGTTCGCCAAGTCGGCTGTCACTTGTTTCCTCATCGCCTGTGTACAGCACGCCGAGTGTTGACACCACAATCTCCTTGGCCGGTACGCCGGCCATAGCAGCCACGGTAGCACGCCAGTGGAAACCCAGCGGTCGCATCAGCGGATTGATAGCCTTGCCGGCCATCTCGAGGTATGAGTCGGTAGCCGGATTGATTGACGAGTCGTCGTGCACGATAAGCACCGGATGCTGCTCCTCTACGATAGTCTCATTGTGGAGCGGGAAGTAGTTAAGCGCCCACACTATGATGCTGGCAAAGAGGATGATACCGCCCATCTTCTTGAGATATTGCTTGCCCTTCTCCCATGTATGAATCAGCGAAGTACGCATATTCGGCAGGCGATAGGGCGGCAGTTCCATCACGAAGGGCGTCTCGTCCTTCTTGAAGAGATATTTTCTGAGCAAGCGTGCCGTCACCACTGCCACTAATACACCTCCGAAGTATAGCCCGGCCATTACAAGACCGGCGTGAGCCGGAAAGAAAGCACCTATCAGCAGCACATAGATAGGAAGACGTGCCGAACAGCTCATGAACGGATTGATGAGCACGGTGATGATACGGCTCGAACGACTCTCTATGCTACGCGAAGCTATGATAGCAGGCACATTACAGCCGAATCCCATCACCAGAGGGATGAAAGACTTGCCGTGCAGACCTATGCGGTGCATCACCTTGTCCATGATAAAGGCAGCGCGGGCCATATACCCGGAATCTTCCATGAAAGAGATGCAGAAGAATAGTATAAGTATGTTGGGCAAGAACACTATCACGCCTCCCACTCCGCCAATGATACCATCGGCTATCATATCCTTGAGTGGTCCGGCAGGCATGAGTTTGTCCACGGCGGTACCGAGGAAGCCTACGAGCGATTCAATCCATTCCATCGGATACTGACCCACAGCGAAAGTAGCCCAGAAGATGAAAATCATGATAGCGAAGAAGATGGGGAAACCGAGCAGGCGGTTCGTCGCCAGGCTGTCGAGCACGCGTGAAGTCTTACCCTTGGTCTCATGGCCGGGCTGAAAGGTCTCGGCCAGCGCGCCGGCCACGAAACCGTATTTCTCCGTGGCCACGATAGATGCTACATCTTCATCGTTGATGCTCTCGATACGTGCGCGCAGCTTGTCGCGCAGCATTATTATGGGGTCGTTGACACCCGATGGCAGATGCTCATGCCACTGTTCGCGGCGGGGGTGCTTCCTGCGCCACAGACGGCGCCACCAGGGACATGATTCGTGTCCAGACTTGATGTGATGCTCGGCAGTATCGGCAGGTATTTCATCCTCGATAACATGGTCGCCCTCAAGCAGTTTGATGGCAAGATAGCGCGGGGAGAAATGCTTGGAGAGCCAGGGGGATGCCTTGATGGCGTCGACGAGCGGACGGATGGCACTCTCAATATCGTTGCCGAGGTTCACATGGACATGGCGCACCGTATCGTTGCGTCCTTCGTAGACGGCGAGCACCGTGTCAAAGAGTTCGCCGACACCCTCGCCGGTCTTCGATGTCACAGGCACCATGGGTACGCCTATCATTGCGCCCAGAGCTTCATAGTCCAGCTTGGCACCCTGACGCAGAAGCTCGTCGTACATATTGAGGGCTATCACCATGGGATAGTCCATGTCGATGAGTTCGGTGGTGAGATAGAGGTTGCGCTCCAGATTCGAAGCGTCTACTACATTGATGATAACGTCGGGGGTATTGGTCTTGAGATACTCTCGCACATATAGTTCCTCCGGCGAGTAGCACGACAGCGAATAGGTGCCGGGGAGGTCGACGATATTGAATCGGTAGTCGCCGTGCACGAATGTTCGTCCCTTGGCATCGACTGTCACACCGGAGTAGTTGCCGGTATGCTCGTGGGCACCGCTGACAGCGTTGAAGAGAGTCGTCTTTCCGCAATTGGGATTGCCTATGAGCACCACATTGATGGCGCGGCTCTCCTTATGGTAATTGTCGCGCAGCTTGGGCAGCGAGCGCTCGGGCGGCATAGACATTATGCTCTGACCGAGGACAGCGGCATCGGCAGCATCGACGGGAACGACATCTATCATATCCGCTTCCGCGGCACGCAGCGACACCTCCGAGCCAAGTATGCTATAATTGATGGGGTCCTTGAGCGGCGCTGCAAGCACCACTCTCACCGCATGGCCGCGAACGAAACCCATCTCCATCACGCGCTTGCGGAACGCGCCATGACCATGAATCTTTACAACGATGCCGGTCTGGCCGGTAGTCAAGTCTGTCAGTTTCATATATCTTCCTTAATGCTCACTCAGTCAATGGTGTAAAAAGCATGCAAAAGTACTACTTCACAGTCTTGCAGGCAATACTCAGTACTAAGTAATCGGCGCCTTATGACTCCCATGCGTAGTGCTGCACTAAGCCTGCAAGCGGGAGCACTGCTCCACGGCGTTGACGGCAGCCTGGCGCAGCAGTTTGCGGAAATAACGGCTGCCGAGCTCCTCCCTGTCGAGCAGCGCGTTGATATCGCACATTGCCTGCGCCGCCATCTCGTAGCGGTTACAATATACTATGTAGTCGCCCACAAGTTTTTGCGTGCCGTTGATGAGGGTATCGGGGAATCTCAGATACTGCTCAAGACTATAGAGAAGTGTGATAGCATTGAGCATCACCTTCGCCACGGCCTCGGGAGGTAGCCCGTAGTTGACGGCCATCTTGATCTGACGTCGAATCTCGCTGATACGGGCTTTGCAGCGTCCGTATTTGCCGCGCCGCAACTCCTTGTTGATGGCGTCGTTACGTTCCTCTACAAAAGCCTCCACGTCGGGGTTGAGGAAAAACTCGAAGTAGGCCTTTGCCTCGGCCGACGAGTCGTAGGCCTTAAGTATTATTTGACGGAGCTGGTCGGCATCAAAACCGGCCAGCTCCTTGCGTAGTCCTATTTTACTCACTGTGAGGCATTAATTCTGTGCAGGTTTCAGCCAGCGGTCGAACCAACGGAAGAAGAGACGCTGCCACAGTACGGCATTCTGAGGCTTCAGAATCCAGTGATTCTCGTCCGGGAAGATTACCATCTCGGCAGGTATGCCGCGCAGCTTGGCGGCGTTGAAGGCTGCCATACCCTGCGAGGCAAGGATGCGGTAGTCGTACTCGCCGTGGCTCACCATGATAGGGCAGGTCCACTTGTCCACGAGGCGGTGGGGTGAGTTGGCGAAGGTACGCTGCGCCGCGGCATTATCTTTCTCCCAGTAGGCGCCGCCCATATCCCAGTTGGCGAACCACATCTCCTCTGTCTCAAGGTATTGCGCCTCCATATTGAAGATACCGGCGTGGGCGAGGAGGGCCGCGAAACGACCTTCGTGAATGCCGGCAAGATAGTAGACGGAGAAACCGCCGTAGCTGGCACCGGTGGCACCGATGCGCTCGCTGTCAATCCAGGGCTCGGCGCGGAGGGCGTCGACGGCAGCGAGGTAGTCCTGCATGTTCTGGCCGGGATAGTCCTTGGAAATCTGTGCGTTCCACTCTGTACCGAAACCGGGAAGACCGCGACGGTTCGGAGCGATGACTACATAACCGTTGGCAGCCATCAGGGCGAGGTTCCAGCGATAGCTCCAGAACTGGCTCACGGGCTGCTGAGGGCCACCCTGACAGTAGAGGAGCGCGGGGTACTTGGCGGCGGCGTCGAACTTCGGAGGTTTCACCACCCACACGAGCATCTCCTTGCCGTCGGTGGTGGGCACCATGCGGCGCTCTACGGAGGGCATATCGAGACCGGCGTAGATGGCGCCGTTGACGTCGGTCACCGCCGAGAGCTTGCCCTTGGCAGTGAGGTGCATCACCTCGTTGGGGCGCAGCATGGAGTGCTTCATTGTCACCACACCGTCGGCCAGGGGCGAGAGGGAGGTGAAGTCGGCCTGCTCTGTGGTGAGCTGATTGATTTTGCGGTCGGCCACGTTGATGCTGAACACGGGGATGACGCCGTCCTTGGGCGCGATGAAATAGATGCTGCGTCCGTCGGGAGCCCATGCGAATTCGTCGATGGTATAGTCCCAGTCAGCAGTGATATCTTTCTTCTCTCCGCTGGCCATATCCATGAGGAAGAGGCGGTTGCGGTCGCTTTCATAGCCGTCGTGTTCCATCGAGAGCCATGCGAGGGTCTTGCCGTCGGGCGAGAAGGCAGGCATAGTATCGTAGCCTTCCATACCTTCGGTGAGATTGCGGGTGGTACCTGTGGCGAGGTCGTAGAGGTATAGGTCGCTGTTGGTGCTGATGGCATATTCGAGGCCGGTCTTTTTGCGCGATACATACACGAGGCTCTTGCTGTCGCGGCTCCAGGCGAATGATTCAACGCCGCCGAAGGGCTTCATCGGAGCTTCGAAGGGTTCGTCGGACATGATGTCGCTGAGGTCGCTCACCTTGCTGCCGTCGAAGGTGCCCACGAAGGGATGAGGAATTTCTGTCACCCATTCGTCCCAGTGCTTGTACATGAGGTCGTCGATGACGCGGCCGGTGGCCTTGGGCAGGTCGGGATAGAGGTCGCCGGCGCTGCGGGCATACTTCACATGGCCTATCACCACAACGCGAGCGGCGTCGGGCGACAGGAGGAAGCCGTCGATACCGCCGGGATGCTCGGTGGCCTGTGTACGCTCGCTGCCGTCGGCCTTCATGGTCCACATCTGCATGTTGCCGTCGGCGTCGGGATAGAGGAATGCTATGCGACTGCCGCCGTCGATCCACACGGCACCGCTCTCGCTCTTGGGAGTATCGGTGATGCGCACGGGAGTGCCGCCCTTGACAGGCACCACGTAGAGGTCGGTGTTCGATTTATTCTCGGCGAGGTCTTCGTAGCCGATGCCGAAGAGCACCGTCTTGCCGTCGGGCGATACTGTCTGGCCCGATATACGGCCGAGGGACTCCAGTACGTCGATATCGAAAGTACCGTTGCCCGCTGCTGTAGCGGGGGCACTGCCGGCTGCTCCGGCAAGGAGGAGGGCGCTCGCTGTCATTGCGATTTTATTCATATCTTGGTAGTTTTATGTTGATACGTGTGCAATACGGCCTGTCACAGCCGTTATTGCCACAAAATTACTCACAATTTCCCACACGCGCACATGCCCGTACGTATATTTATGGTAAAAATTATTAAAGAGACCTTTTGTGTGCTCAAAATACACTATCTTTGCAACGCCTACCATGGCACGTGTCAAAATGAGTAAGAAAACCCTATTGAGCAGCCTCGCCCTGTGTGCCGCTGCCGCAATATTTGCCGCCACCGGCGATAACGTCATAGAAGAAGTAGCCTGGATGATTGGCGATGAGCCTATATACAAGTCTGAAATCGAGCAGGCTTACATGGACATGCAGAACGATCGCGCATCTATCCCCGGCGACCCGTACTGCGTTATCCCCGAGCAGATTGCCATCGAGCGTCTGTTCCTGCACCAGGCCGATATCGACACCATCGAAGTACAGGAATCGATGGTGCAGATGCAGGTGGACGCGCAGATGAACTTCCTCATCACGAACCTGGGCAGCCGCGAGAAGGTAGAGCAGTATTTCCGCAAGCCCTACCCCGAAATACGCGAATACTACACCACTAATATGCGCAACCGTGCCCGCGTGCAGCAGGTACGAGCCTCCCTCACCAAAAATCTCAAAGTAACCCCCGGCGACGTCCGCCGATATTTCGATCGTCTGCCCAAGGACAGCATCCCCTATGTGCCTCTCGAAGTGGAGGTGCAGCTCCTTACCCTCAACCCCGTAATACCCCGCCAGGAAATTGACGACGTCAAGGCCCGTCTGCGCGACTATGCCGACCGCGTCAACCGCGGCGAGAGCGACTTCTCCACCCTCGCCATCCTCTACTCCGAGGCGCCCGAAGGCGTGCGCGGCGGTGAGATTGGTTTCATGGGTCGCGGTCAGCTCGTGCCCGAGTACGCAGCCGTAGCCTTCAACCTCAACGACCCCAAGAAAGTGTCGAAAATTGTTGAGACAGAGTATGGTTTCCACATCATTCAGCTCATCGAGAAACGTGGCGACCGCATCAACACCCGCCACATCCTCCTGCGACCGAAGGTGGCAGCGAAGGACCTTATGGACGCCGTCAACCGTCTCGACACTGTACGCACCGACATTGTCGACAACAAAAAGCTCACATTCGAAAATGCCGTGGCACTCATCAGCCAGGACAAAGACACCCGCATGAGCCGTGGCGTGATGGTGAATCAGAACACCGGCACGACGCGCTTCGAGATGTCGCAACTCCCGCAGGAGGTCGCCAAGGCTGTGGCCGGTCTACAGCCCGGCGAAATCTCCAAGCCTTTCATCATGCGCGACCCCAAGCGCGACCGCGAGATTGTAGCTATGGTGAAACTCACCGCACGCCACGATGCACACGTCGCCAATATGTCCGATGACTACCAGACTATCAAGGACATGTACGAAAATGCCAAGCGTCAGGAGATTATCGACAAGTGGCTCGCTCAGAAGATTTCCGATACTTACATCCGCATCGAGGACGGTTGGCGCGGCTGCGACTTCCAGCACAAAGGCTGGCTTAAGTAACAGTCTACTGTTCAGCTCATCTACTCCGCTTTACATAACTCATGCTTTCGCGTCGGTCATTCTACGCTCTTTCTCTGTGCGCCGTGCTGCCTTTCCTCGCAGTGTCTGCGCCTCAGCGTCGTACGCCCGACATCAGTCCGCAGATACCGCAGGCCGACCGCAGCGCCGGCAACCGCGTGTTCCTCGAACGCGCCGACAGGCTCCTCAAGACTGAGGAAGACTCTTTCATGACCGTCGTAGGCGACGTCGTTTTCACCAAAGACCCGATGATAATGCACTGTGACAGTGCGCACTACTTCGTTGACACGGAGTCTATGCAAGCATTCGGCAACGTGAGCATGGAGCAGGGCGACACACTATTCGTATATGCCGACGAACTAAACTATGACGGCCTCTCAGAAATCGCCACTCTCTACGCCGACACGGGCAAAAAAGTGCGCCTCATCAACCGCGACGTAACCCTCGAGACAGACGTATTTATCTATGACCTCGGCATAGACTTGGGCTATTACGACACAGGCGGCAAACTATACGACCCGTCCAACGTACTCACCTCGCTCAAAGGCGAATACGTACCATCGACAAAGGAGGCTAACTTCTATCGCAACGTCCATCTCAACTCGCGCAACTCCACCGGTTCGGACACGCTCGATATCTACTCCGACACGCTCTACTACAACACGGACACG
The DNA here is from genome assembly GCA_947174915.1 of uncultured Porphyromonadaceae bacterium. Lineage (GTDB taxonomy): Bacteria > Bacteroidota > Bacteroidia > Bacteroidales > Muribaculaceae > CAG-873. Next base: position 13,652 of record CAMWKV010000012.1, read on the forward strand.
CACGTTGCACAGCTATTCTCGCCAAGTATGGTGGTCAATTCGCGCGGCACTATCTACACGCGCGAAGGCATCTACGACACGGACAGCAACAAGGCCACGCTCTACGACCGCTCCCTCATAGTTACCACTCAGGGTCAGACACTTACCGCCGACACAATCATATACGACCGAGCCGCAGGATTCGGCGAGGCATTCGGCAACATGGTACTCACAGATACCGCGAAGAAAGTAGAGATACACGGCAACTATGGCTTCTATAACGAGCTTATCGACACATCCTTCGTCACCGGCCGCGCCATGCTCAAACACTACTCCGAGGCCGACACGCTCTATATGCATGGCCGCTTCATCCGCACTTGGGCAGTATACGATACTGTCACTTACGAGGCCGACACTCTTGCAGGGACGCCGGCATGGACTAAGGTCGACACCTCGCACGTCGCCGTGGTACACCCGCGCGTACGTTTCTACCGCTCTGACATGCAGGGCGTTGCCGATTCTATGATGTTCACACAGGCCGATACAACGCTGCGCATGTTCCGCACACCTATCGTATGGAACGAGGAGCAGCAGATCACCGGCTCGATGATAGAACTGCATCTCAACGACAGTACCATAGAGAGCGCCTATATTCCCGAGCAAGCCTTCGCCGCCCAACTAATTGAGGGTGACCACTATCAGCAACTAAGTGGTAAGAAAATGAAGGCCGCATTTGTCGGTGGTGAGCTGCGACAGCTCGACGTCGACGGCAATGTGGAAATCATCATGTACCCGGAGGAGAACGACAGCACCATAAACAAGATGGTGTCGGCCAACTCAAGTTTTATGACAGTGCTGTTCCGCGGACGCACTACCGAATCGGTGCGCATGTGGCCGCAGACGAAGGGACAGGTGACCCCGCTCTTCCTGGCGCGCCGCAGCATGTATTTCCTACCGAAATTCCGATGGTACGACGGCATTCGCCCCACATCGCCCGAGGATATCTTCATCGTCCCCGAAGCTCAGGAAGCCCTCTACTCCACCCCGACCGAATAAGGCCCTGTTTCCCCCATATTAGGGAACGCTTGAACGCCCCGGCCTTAACGAATATTGGGGAATGGGATGTAATATTGGGGAACGCATGAACTCCCCGGCATTAACTAATAGTGGGGGAACGGGATTTAAAAGAAACTTTTTGACTCCCGAACAGCTGAGTGAACACGCTATCGCATGCGCGGGATGATTATTCTTTTGCCGAGCTGTCGGCTCATCTCGCTCTGGAAGCGCTTCCATTCATTGATCATCGCCATTATCTCAAGCATCTGATCCGTATCTTCGGGCGCAAGGGTCGCCAGTCGATCGCTCAGGTCCTTGATGATACCGCTCACTATGGCACTGCGCAACTCGCGCACGGCTCGCGGCACAAGTATACCGAGTTGGTCCTGTTCCGATTCGATACGCCGACCTTTCTCATAGATTCGTGAAAGCGTATATCGCTCAGGCAAAAGCTCATTCGTCACCGCGCGCACATCGCTGTCGGCACTGTTGATGAGTTGCGCCTGGCCAAATACCATATCAAATTCCTCGATAGCCGCCTCGTGATATTCGGCCACCTCCTGCTGGATGATAGCCTCCTGTTTTTCAAGGTCGGCCATCGACATGGCGCGCTGACGCACCTCCTCGCGGGCAGCCTCTATGCGGTCGGCACACTCTACCTCGAGTTCGGCAAGACGTCGGTCGTGTTCTGCCGGCCACAAGTCATTGCGTATTGCCGAAAAGGCAACATCCAAAGCCTTGTAGGGGCCATAGGTAAAGTCCTGACCGTCCTCTTCGAGTGACGATTTGATGTAGTCGTATACGAGCATGTGCACCACCTCTGTCTGCGGAACTGCCGATGCATCATCCGCCGGCCGCTCCACCTTGACAGGTATCGCGAGCAGACCGTAGCGCACGATGTACTGCGCAAGCATCGTCTCGTAGGGCTTCAGACGGTTGGTGTCAAGATTGAGTAGTGGCTCGTCCACCAGATTCACCTCTGCCGGTACCGTCACTGCGGGTGCGCCGCCTGAAGGCTCACCCGTACCGTCTACCGCATTAGCGCCCGATATACTGCCGGGCTGAGAATCAGCGCCACTTGTGTCGGTAGCAGGCGACGTGCGAGCGGCTTGCTGCACTGAGGCACGCGCCTTCTCGCGCTGACGCTCCTTGAACTGGTCGTCAAGACGGCGTGTGATGAAGATATTCAACTGTGGCACAAGCACTTCCTCTGGAATACCGAGCAAGCGTGAACACTGGGCTATATATTCCTGACGCATCACAGGCTCGTCAACGTAGGCCACTGTCTTGAGCACTTCGTTGACAATCTGCGCGCGGGCTGTAGGATCTTTCGGGTCGACGCCGGCCATGAGTTTGGACACCATGAATGCTATGATATCCACCTCATTATCGGCAAGATACTGTTCCACCTCCGATGAGGAATGGCTCTGCGCAAACGAGTCGGGGTCGTCACCGGGCGGCAACGCGAGCACCTTGACACGCATCTTTTCGGCCAGCAACAGATTGATACCGCGCAGCGACGCCTTGATACCGGCGGCATCGGCATCGTAGATGAGCGTAACATTCTCCGTAAAACGGTGAATGACACGCACTTGTTCTTCCGTAAGCGACGTACCGGAGGATGCTACAACGTTCTCCACACCGGCCTGGTGCATGGATATCACATCGAGATAGCCCTCCACCATGATACACTTGTTGCGGCGTGCTATGGCGCTACGAGCCTGATAAAGACCATATAACTCGTGCTTTTTGTGATATATCTCGCTCTCGGGAGAATTGACGTACTTCGCCACATCCTTGTCCGTGCGCATGGTACGGCCACCAAAACCGACCACGCGGCCCGACAGACTGTGGATAGGGAAAATGACACGGCCACGGAAACGGTCGTGCAGGCGTCCGTCGCGCTCGCTACGGCTTTCAAGTCCGGTCTCGATGAGGTTTTCATCACGATAACCGGCTGTACGGGCTGCATCCAGGAGGTCATTGCTGCGCTCGAGGGCATAACCAATATGGAAACGCTCTATCATCGCATCCGACAGGCCGCGGTGACGCAGATAGGGGATGGCAATCTCCTGACCGTCGGCATGCTCACGAAGACGTTTCTTGAAATGCTCGAGCGCGAAGGCATTAACGGCCATGAGAGCCTCGCGGTGCGACTGTGCCTGACGCTCGGCGTCGGACAACTCGCGCTCGACTATCTCGATATTGTATTTGCGGGCGAGGTAGCGCAGGGCCTCGGCGTAGGTCATCTGCTCGTGTTCCATGATGAAGTTGACAGGGCCGCCGCCCTTGCCGCAACTAAAACATTTACAGATATTTCGAGCCTTGTTGACTGAGAACGAGGGTGTGCGCTCGTTGTGGAACGGGCACAAACCGATATAATTCGCTCCCGAGCGACGCAACTTCACGAAGTCGCTGACGACATCTACAATGTCGGCCGCATCAAGGATTCGCTGTACTGTCTCTCTGTCTATAAGTCCCATATCACTGCAAAGATACTGCTTTTTAAGCGCATCGGCAAGCGGTAGTATAAAATGGGTCGGGCTCTACTGCATAATCAAGTACAATACGGATATTACCGACGCAGCTTGCGAAGGGCGTTGCGTCGCATACCTTCAGCGCCGGCGCGGCGAATTGCACTGCGCCCGAAAAGAGTCTTGAATTCATCTTCCGTCATTTCGGCAAGTTGCTCTATATCAAGCGCAAGAATTTCCTCCGACGGCAGAAATTCCTGCACTACAGGTGGATTCACGCATCTGTTGTGCGGACATACATCCTGGCACATATCGCATCCGTAGATACGCCCCGGAAGGTCTATACCCTCCGGCAGCTCGCCGCGATGCTCTATGGTGAGATACGACAGGCAGCGACGTGCATCCACACTACCGGCGCTATCGAGAGCACGTCCGGGACAGGTCTGCGTACATGCACCACAAGCATCGCACGACATGTCGCACGGTTCGTCTGCGGACGCTTCGCCGGTCCAGAGAACTTCGGCAAGAAAGACACGCGACCCTACTCCGGGCACTATCAGCAGTCCGTTGCGCCCCACAAAGCCGAGCCCGGCACGGCGTGCCCACCATTTCTCGCGCATCGGTGCCGTATCAACAACAATACGTGTCTTCGACCCGGGTACAAGGGCGCGCAGCGACTCTGCAAGCGGTGTCAGACGGCGCCGTAACACATCATGATAGTCCTCGCCGAGAGCATAGTCCGCTAACAGAGCACTGCGTCGTGGCTGCGGTCCATAGGCGAAGGCCACACATACCACCGTCCGAGCCTCGGGCAACAGCAGGCGCGGGTCGAAGCGCACAGCCTCATTACGCTCCATATAGCTCATAGAGGCATGCCGCCCGTCGGCGAGCCACGAGTTGTATATCTCATGCTCGGCCTCATCATCCAGAGCCGCCGCAGGTGCAATACCCACAGCCGCGGCACCGGCAGCCATAGCTGCATCAATAATCAACTGCCGCGCCTCGGCATTTGTCACAGAAGGCTCAGTACGGGGTACGACGGTAGCAGAAGATTTTTTCATCACTGTACTTACATAGGCAGCGGACGCAGTTCGTAGCCCTGCGAGAGCAACCATTCGATAGCCTCCGGCAGAGCCTCGCGCATGCGGTCGCCGGCCTTAAGCGAATCATGGAACACGATGATGGAGCCATTACGCGTATAGCGCTTCACATTGGCGAGCACCTGCGCTGAGGTGAGTTTGCGCGAATAGTCACGTGTCACCACATCGTACATTATTATATTATAGCGCTCCTTGAGAGCCTTGGCCTGCTTCCAGCGTATCAGGCCGTGTGGCGGGCGAAAGAGAGGACTGTCAATGAGCGCGGCAGCCTCGGCAACATCGCGCAGGTAGCGATGCGCACGCACCTTCATGCCCTGCAGATGGTGCATGGTGTGATTGCCGTAACTGTGGCCGCGGCGACGCACCTCCTCCAGGAGTTCGGGATGACGGCGCACATTGTCGCCCACCATGAAGAAAGTAGCCTTAACTCCATATCGGTCAAGGACATCCAGCACCCACGGCGTCTGTTCGGGTATAGGCCCGTCGTCGAAGGTGAGATACACCACAGGCTTGCCGCCACGCTGCTTTATACGCCATATCGCCTCCGGGAAAAGGAGGCGATATGGCAAGGGAGGTTGTTCGATAAACATGTCTGTATTCTTACCGCACGGGGCCGAGAGCCAAGTGCCCTCAGGCCATGCAGGGTGAATAGAATGAGCCTACAGGATGCTGTTCCAGGCTTGCGGGCTGAAGTTGTACTTCTCCATGAGGGCGTTGGCCGTCTGCAGGGCGTCAACATCAAGTTCCTCATTGAGTCGGAGCACATCCACCACATCCTGTAATATGCCACGCTGACGTTCGGGGAACTGACGGAGGTCTTCCTCCAGTCCGTCGGCAGTATAGCCGTCGATGAAGATGAGGGGTGCCACGCGCAGGTCAGTCTCAAGGCTGCTCTTCTCTGCCAGGCGGCGAGCCTCGTCGGCATAGGCTGTACCGGACGATTTCTGCAGCAGTTCGGCATAGTTCAGCAGCGATAGAGCCTCGCTGAGATATTGCAGGCCGTAGGTCTCAGAGGTGCCCAGGTTCGAACGGTCATAGGCACTGAGCGTCGTGGCATATTTCACGAGCTGCGCATAGCGGTCGGCTTCAGCACCGGCTATCTTCTCCACCTCGGCAAGACAAGAAGTGTCGCCGGTAGCCAGATAGAGGTTGAGATACAGACGTGCCATATAGAGACCTATCATGCCGTCGTAGGGCGTCACCTTCGTGGGCAGTTTCTCCTGAATCATGTCGAGCAACTGACGGGAGAGGTCATAGCGATTGGCGGGAGCGGGCATACCGTTCTCGGTAGCCACCTGCACGGTGAGTGCTTCTACGGGCAGCTCGCCGGAGTTGAAGAGGTCCTCGGCTACGGTGAACATACCCGAACGTACCGATGCCACCATACGGCGTACGGTTTCGTCGAGATATAGCTTCTCTGCATCGGGAGCATCGAGGCCGCCCCAGCGGTACTCGCTGACGATGCGACGGTAGGCCTTCTCGGCGGTGGGGCTCACCACGGCGTCGCGGAAAGGTGTCACCTCATAGGCCATGCCCGTCGAATTGAGGAAGGGCGTCAGACCCAGGTAGTACGACGAGGGCACAGTGGTAGCGAAGTAGGTAGGACGCTGCCAACCGGAGGCAACATTGTTCGCTATCATATCGAGAGACAGTATGCGGCTCTGATTGAGGCCGGTGTTGCTGCTCAGGTCGATATTGATATCGGTGATACCGGGAGCGATATAGAGGCTGTCGACGACGGGGTTGCCGGTAGCGTAGTGGCGCAGGGCGGCATCACGGTCGACGGGCATCACCATCTTGGGATGTGTCATGATATGGGCACCGAAGCGCGAGGCGTCCGACTTGTACAACTCATCGAGTGACTCGAGGGCTGTGGGCACCTCGCTGTCGATAGGCACCACGAAGTTGTAGGCCAGCGTCTCGTAGGCATAGTTCTCGGGGCGCGCGAGCATGGGCACTGCGGCAGCGCCTTCGGTGGGATGCTGCATCTGATTGGCATACCAGTCGGTGGTGAGGTACGAGAGATTCACCACACGCACGTCAGGACGGAAGTTCTCCACCTCCTGGGCATACCACAGCGGGAAGGTATCATTGTCGCCGTTGGTGAAGATGATGGCGTCGGGGTCGAGCGAACTGAGATAATTGAAACCAAAATCGCGGGTGGTATACCGACCCGAGCGGTCGTGGTCGTCCCATGTCTGCGACACCATCTGCAGGGGCACGAATAGTGCCACAACAACAGCCACAGCGCCGGAGATGAACTCGGCAGTCCGCACTTTGGCAACAGCCTTGGCATCGGCCTCTGCTGCGGAGCCTTCGGCGCCTGCTACAACAGCGGCTTTCTTGCCGGCCAGGAGCTGCTTGAGCATTACTGCGATGGCGGGCACGCCCATACCTATCCAGATGGCAAAGGCATAGAACGAACCGGCAAAGGCATAGTCGCGTTCGCGGGGCTGACCGGGTGTCTGATTCAGATAGAGTACGATGGCGATACCCGTCATGAAGAAGAGGAAGAACACTACCCAGAACTGCTGAATACCACGCTCTGCGTGCAGCTTGTGATGCCATAGAGCCTGCCACAGCAGACCTATAAGGCCGAGGATGAGGGGCAGCATATAGAATACGTTGTGACCCTTGTTGCCTTTGCCGAACTCGTCGGGCAGCGCGCTCTGGTCGCCAAGGCGGGCATTGTCGATGACGGGGATGCCGGAAATCCAGTTGCCGAGGTGCGGCTCGCCGTTACCCTGGATGTCATTCTGACGGCCGGCAAAGTTCCACATGAAGTATCGCCAATACATGTGATTGAGCTGATAGTTCACGAAGAAACGCATGTTTGTACCGAAGTCGGGCTTCCACACAGCAGTCTCAGTCACGGGTTCACCCGTCTGCGAATCTACTGCCGTGGTGACAGACTCAAGGTGAGTCAGATAGGGAAGCACCTCATAGCTGGGCGCGAAACCCTGCTCGGCCCACTTCTCGCGGAGGGCCTGAGGGATGTTGTTGATATCCGGGGTGCGGTAGCCGGTCCAGGCCTTGTAGCCCGAGAGATGGGCGTCGCCGCCATACATGCGGGTGAAGAACATGTCGATACCGGGGGATGTCTTGTAGTTCGGGCGTTCCACCTCCTGAACGTAGCGATCCGGTTCATCGGGCGATTTCTTCACCACCTTGGTGTAATTCTTCTCCGGAGTATTGAGGGCCGAGCCGTTCTCATCACGGAGATAGCCGTCGATGATGCGTGTCTTGGGCCGGCCGTAGTCGTCCATGACGATGTAGTAGTTGCCCGAGCCGCGGGGATATTCCTCCTCCACATAGCTCTCGGCGAACACCGGGCCCTTGAAGAGCGGACGATCGCCGTACTGCTCGCGGTTGAGGTACGAGGCTAGGGCGAAGACATTGTCGGGCGAGTTCTGATTCATCGGCGTGTTGGCCGTCGAACGTATCAGCAGCAGAGCATACGAGCTGTAGCCCACGAAGATTACGAAGATACTCAGCACTATCAGCGTGAAGATACGCACCGGTATGCGACGCATCACCATGAGGTACACCGCCAGCGCGGCGAGTACCAGCACGCCCACCGTGATGGAATGGCCGATGAAGGGCATACCGCTGAGCGCGATAGCGAGCCAGAACCATGCCTTGGCTGCGAAGGGATTGCGGGCGCGGTAGAGCGTGCGTATCGACATGATGTAGACCGCAGTGAGCACGATGGCATAGATGAACACGCCGGTATTATATGAGGTACCGAAACCGTTGACGAACATCAGTTCGAACCACTGAGCCACCTGTACGAAGCCCGGCACGAGGCCGTAGAGAATGGCGCCGACGATGACGCACGATACTCCCAGGGCCGCGAGCGAGCCTGCGACATTGGTCTGGCGCCACTTGCGGTAGTAGAAGATAAGTCCCAGGGCGGGAATACAGAGGAGGTTGAGCAGATGAACGGCAATGGAAACGCCTATCACATAAGCGATAAGCACCAGATACCGGTCGGAGTGGGGCTTATCGGCGCGCGCCTCCCACTTCAGCATCAGCCACACCACCAGCGCGGTGCAGAACGACGAGAAGGCATACACCTCGGCTTCAACGGCGGAGAACCAGAAGGTGTCGGACCAGGTGTAGGCAAGTGCGCCGCAAACGCCACCGGCCATGATGACGAGTGTCTTCCACGGCGATACCTCGGTGGCATCATCGGCCACGATGAGGCGACGGGTGAAGTGCGTCACCGTCCAGAACAGCAGCAGGATAGTGGCCGCGCTCAGGAGCGCCGACATACAGTTCACGGCAAGTGCCGCCGTGTCCATGCCGCCGCCGAAGAGGGTGATGAAGAAGCGTGCGGCAAGCATGAAGATAGGGTTGCCCGGCGGGTGACCTACTTCGAGCTTGGCTCCTTGAGTGACGAACTCGGGACAATCCCAGAAACTTGCCGTCGGCTCTACCGTCAGCAAGTATGTCAGCGCGGCGATGACGAAGCACGCCCAGCCCGTGACATTGTTTATAAGGTTGTATCGTTTCATAGCGGTTGATTGGCGGGTACTATGACCCTTTCAAACCACAAAATTAACAATTATATTCCACTTTGAGCCCACCATAGCTCAAAATTATGAAAATTTTATTGTACCTTTGCAGTCGAAATGGTATCTCCATTTCTCCGGAGGGAGAAATCGAATTACGGCTTAAGCTATTCCAAGCCTGCTGTTCGGGAGATTTAAAAGGGAATCCGGTGAGAATCCGGAACAGTACCCGCTGCTGTATGTCCTGCACCAAAGTCTTTTGCTCTATGTCATTGAAACCCGCGGCGGTTTTGAGAAGGCGCAATAGATTGGGATAAGTCAGAAGACCTGCCATAGACGTAAACATGATTGTGCCTACGGGATTATGGGCAGTTCGTTGAGACCACTCTGCATGGTCTCATAGTCTTATGACACTCGTATTGAGGTTAAGCATATATTCCCGTCTGTGTACAGTCTGTTAGTACACAGACGGGAACTTATTTTTCTGAGTATTAACCTTCTTAACGAGAAGAATGAAACGTATTTTACTCTCATTGGCGATGATTTATTTCATCGTGCCATTTGAGGTTTCGTCAGAAGAGCGTACCGATTCTCTTTCTCATCAGCTGAAAGAAGTAGTAGTGACTGCGCGAAAACCTAACGAAGACATAATTCCGGCACAAATACTGTCCGGGAAAGAGCTGCACAGACTCAACAGCAATAGTGTGGCTGATGCGTTGCGCTACTTTTCAGGGGTGCAAGTAAAAGACTATGGAGGTGTGGGCGGTATAAAGACCGTCAATATCCGGTCCATGGGAACAAATCACACCGGAGTAGTATATGATGGCGTGGAACTTGGCAATGCCCAAAACGGACAGATTGATCTCGGACAGTTCTCTCTTGATAATATCGAGGCTCTGTCACTATATAATGGCCAGAAGAGCGAGATATTACAGCCGGCAAAGGATTTCGGTGCTGCAGGGACGATATATATGAGGACTCGTACACCTGTTTTCGATGAGGGCGAAAATTATCATGCAAGGGCTACAATACGTACGGGGTCGTTTGATTTACTGAATCCTTCAGCTCTTGTAGAATTAAAACTCAGCCAACGGGTTTCGGCATCATTAAGTGCTGAATGGATAAATTCCAGCGGCAAGTACAAGTTCCGATACAGGCGTGTCAATCCGGCGGGAGAACTGGCATACGACACCACCGCCGTAAGACAAAACGGCGACATCAATGCCACTCGAATTGAGCTGAATACGTACGGTAGTCTCAATAACGGCTCATGGACATTCAAGGTTTATAATTATAACTCCGAACGAGGAGTCCCGGGAGCTATTGTCAATAATGTGTGGCGTAGAGGAGAACGTATCTGGGATACTAATTCCTTCGCACAGGGACGTTATACCGGTTATTTCGGGAAATTCACCACTTTGAATAATATAAAGTATGCGTTCTACCGGACTCACTATGTCAACAATGATGACAAGCAGGTGAAGATCGACAATCTTTACAAACAAAAAGAAATTTATATCTCTTCGGCAAATGAATACGAAGTAACCGGATTTTGGAATATTTCTGCGAGCTATGACTTTATGTGGAACACTCTTGATGCCGATGTCTATGGATTCGTAAAGCCCGACCGTATCTCACAATATCTGTCGGCGGCCTCAGCTCTTGACCTGAACAGATTCAAAATACAGGCCAGCGCATTAGGCACCTTTATTCATGACAGAATAAAAGGGCAGCAGGCCCCGGCAGACAAGCATGTGTTTTCTCCCGCGGTATTCATGAACGGTTATCCGCTACGCAATAAGGATTTTTCAGTACGTGTCTTTTATAAGCAGTCTTTCAGAATGCCGATGTTCAACGACCTCTACTATGCCGATATGGGCAACTCAAAACTTTCGCCTGAACGTGTCACCCAATATAATGTCGGACTCCTCTATGACCATAAGTCTTCATCTGTTATATCAGCAGCTCGTCTGAGCATCGATGCTTATTACAACCGAGTCAAAGACAAGATTGTCGCATATCCCAAGGGGCAGCAGTTCCGCTGGACAATGCTCAATCTCGGACTTGTTGATATCCGTGGCATTGATCTTACAGGATTGCTGACTATTAACCCGTATAAGGATTTATATCTGACGGTTCGGGGACAATACACATTCCAACGAGCTATTGACATAACAAATCCGGCTGATAATTATTATCGTGACCAGATTCCCTATATTCCGCGTCACTCGGGATCGGCCGTGGTAAATGCTCAATGGCGAGGTTGGGGACTTAATTATTCCTGGATTTATGTGGGGGAACGATATAATCAACAGGAAAATATCAGGTACAACTACACTCAGCCCTGGTATACTTCGGATATTTCAGTGAGCAAGGATTTCAAATTGGGAAGAGTCAGCCTGCGCGGTCTGATTGAGGTCAATAATCTTCTCAGTCAGGATTATGACGTGATACTCAACTATCCTATGCCTAAACGGAACTATAGAGTTACCATAACAGTAGAAATATGAACCTTAAACAATTTTTCTTATATATTCTGCCACTCCTGACGGTCGCCACAAGTTGTCGTGATGACGAACTTGTGGTGCCTACGGAGTATGATATCATAGGAGACGAGCGACCCGGTGCCACCATCCGCGGATTCTACATTGTCAACGAAGGCAATATGGGATCCAACAAATGTACTCTTGACTTCTATGATTATTACACCGGCCTGTACTCTCGGAATTTTTACGCTGAGAAGAATCCAAATGTTATAAAAGAACTCGGAGATGTGGGTAATGATATAGGTATCTACGGGAGCAAGCTTTACATCGTGGTAAACTGCTCGCATAAGGTTGAAGTCCTTGATGCCCGCACAGGCATCAGACTTGGACAAGTGGACATTCCCAATTGCCGGTATGTCAGATTCCACAGAGGCAAAGCATACGTCAGCTCCTATGTAGGTCCTGTGTTGATCGACCCCAACGCACCCAAAGGGGCGGTATATGAGGTCGACACTCTTTCGCTTGCCGTTACGCGAAAAGTTTCCGTAGGCTATCAGCCGGAAGAAATGGAGATAATTGATGATTATATGTATGTGGCTAATTCCGGTGGATACAGAGTGCCTGATTACGACAACACCGTGTCAGTAATCCAGATGGTAGATTTCAAGCAGGTTCAACAGATACCGGTAGGCATAAATCTCCATCGCCTGAAAAAGGACAGATATAACAAGCTATGGATAACATCGCGCGGTGATTACCAGTATCGTCCGTCAAGGCTGTATGTAATGCAGAAAAAGCCCGGCTACAATCAGATGGTCGTGACAGACACCATCCCTGTGGCCTGCTCCAATATGGCGTTTTATGAAGATAAAATGTACTACTACGCTACAGAATGGAACAACTACACAGCCTCCAATACGATAACTTACGGAGTCATCGATGTAAGGACAAAAGAGATAATCTCAGATAACTTCATCAAGGACGGTACCGATAAAGATATAACAATACCTTACGGAATAGCAGTCCATCCCGAAACAGGCGATATTTTCGTAACCGACGCAAAAAATTATGTCTCATCCGGCACGCTCTATTGTTTCACTCCCGACGGCAGGAAGAAATGGAGTGTACGCACAGGGGATATTCCGGCCCATATCACTTTTCTGACAAAATGAATAGAACAGCTTTTGCAATTATTGCTGCGGCTCTGCTTTTCGGATGCTCCAATGAAATACCGATGGTAAATCTCGGTATCGATGATGTATATTACATACCCCGGATGCAGAAACTTGACTTGCATCCGGCTCTTACCGGCGAGCAATATGAGTGGTATGTCAACGGTATCTGTGTCAATCACGAAAAAGACTATATCTTTATTGCGGACGAAGAGGGTGATTACACACTTGAACTGAAAATCATAGACCCCGACACTCCATATCACTTTACATTCGACATACATGTGCTTCATGAAGAAATAGAATACAGCCCATATATATCTAAGGTCTATGAGTATTGTCCCGCTCCGGGCCAGTTTGTAAATGAAATGCCGCGATATGAGGAAGGTGACACGTATCAGGACATCCTGCAGAAATGCGAGGAATCGATTTCGGGTACCAACGACATCATGATTACTCTCGGCGCTTACGGAGGCTATGTTACCTTCGGATTCGACCATACAGTCATAAACCGTCCCGGCGAATATGACTTCCGTATATGGGGCAACGCTTTCTACGAGCTTACAAATCCCGATGCCCGTGGAGGATCGGCCGAACCCGGAATCGTCATGGTAAGCTACGACCGCAATTGTAACGGTATCCCCGACGACGACTGGTATGAGCTTGCCGGAAGCGAATACTACAAGCCCGAAACGCTCCATGACTACCGGATTACTTATTATCGCCCCACCGCTCATGTTCCTGAAGAAGATGATACCGGCTACCTCGATGACACAATCTACATTCCCTGGGCCGACTCGGAAGGGGCTACGGGATACATAGCTAAAAATATCTTCCACTCGCAGGACTATTTCCCGAAATGGGTGGACGGAAACGAATTGACATTTGCCGGGTCACGGCTGGCTCCGAACGGCATAGATCTCAGTGACACAGGACGATACTTTGTACTGTATGCCTACGACCATGGCTATGTGGACAATCATCCCAATGACTATGCCGACCTCAATTCTTTTGATATTTCCTGGGCTGTCGATTCGAAAGGAAAACCCGTCACTCTGCCCGGAATAGATTTCGTAAGGGTATACACCGGCCTTAACCAGTACTGTGGCTGGCTCGGCGAAACGTCGACAGAAATAGCACGAGCACAGGATCTGCACATCGACCTCCCCGGTGTACCACTGCCCGATCCACTTGACAACTAATCATTATCAACAATATAGAAACAAATGAAAAAATTAGTGTATCTATGTCTTGTCCTTGTGGCACAGACCTTCACGGCACACGCAGTCAACTATCACGACTGGGTGGACTGGGACCAAATCCAACATTGGGCCGGCGATCCGGACGGAACGAACAAATGCGCGCTTGTAATTGACTTTCAGGACATTGAAGGCATGGAGTCGCTTGTCTGGGGCTATCGCTGGAACGGAACAAAGACAGGCGAGGACCTTATACGCGCCGTTG
>CAMWKV010000013.1 GCA_947174915.1 uncultured Porphyromonadaceae bacterium
TATTTCAGCCAAAAAAATTTTGAGGTAAGAGAATTTATGGGTATATTTGCAGAAAAAATCAGCTAATTATGGAAAGAATATTCAAGCGGAAAATATACGAGTGGATGCTTGAGTGGAAATCTACCCGAAACGGTAGCACTTCCCTACTCATCAAAGGCGCCCGACGCATAGGCAAATCTACTATAGCAGAAGAGTTTGCCCGAAACGAATATGAAAGTTATATAGCTGTTGACTTCGCCAACGCCCCCGTTGCCCTATGGGAAGCAATTGACAATATCTCAGACCTCAACAACTTCTTCCTCCAACTGCAATTCATCTACAACGTGAAGCTGACCGAACGCAAGTCAGTGATAATATTTGATGAGATTCAGAAATGTCCGCGAGCACGTCAAGCAATAAAATATCTCGTCAAAGACGGTAGATATGACTATATAGAGACAGGTTCACTGCTGTCTATCCGCAAGAACACCAAGGATATAGTGATACCAAGCGAAGAAACACGTCTGTCAATGTACCCTATGGACTATGAAGAATTCCAGTGGGCTATAGGCAACGATGTAGGCACCGAATTGATTCAAACGGCCTTCGACGGACATAAATCACTGGGCGACAATATTGCCCGAAAATGTATGCGCGATTTCAGACTCTATATGCTCATAGGAGGCATGCCGCAAGCCGTTAACCGCTACCTGGATACGAACAATCTCTCGGAGGTGGACAAGGTAAAACGCGAGATACTCGAGCTATACCTTGACGATTTCGAAAAGATAGACTCATCCGGACGTGCGGCAGCTCTTTTCAGATCTATACCTTCACAACTTGCACTGAACCGCTCACGCTATCAGACTACTGCAGTACTCGGTAAAAAGGAATCCGAAGAAACATTGACGGAGGTACTCAAAGCCCTTGAAGACAGCATGACAGTAAATATCTGCAACCATGCTAACGACCCGGGCGTCGGGATGCCCATGAGAATGGATTACAGCAGATATAAAATGTATCTCGCTGACACGGGACTCTTCGTAACGCTTGCCTTCTGGGACAAGAGTGTCACAGAGAATCTAATATACCAGAAACTACTCTCCGACAAACTTGCCCGCGATATAGGCTATGTCTACGAAAACATCGTAGCCCAGACCCTTGTAGCCAATGGCAACCGACTATTCTACTATACATGGCCTACGCCAAGCGGCAAACACTATTTCGAAATAGACTTCCTGCTCTCGTCCGGCAGCAAAATATCTCCAGTGGAAGTGAAATCATCTGGATATAAAACTCATGTGTCGCTGGATGCTTTCCGCGAAAAATTCTCCGAGCGTATAAGCGAGAGCTATCTCATCTATACTAAAGATTACCGCCGCGAAGGAATGCTCACATATCTGCCGGCATTCATGACATTTTGCCTCCGCTAATATTATACCCGAGATAAGACCCGAGCAGTAACAAATATTGATGAACAGGGTCTGACATAAAGTCGAAGCCTGATATAAAAATCACAATGACGCCTTCTCCGGGGGAGGCGGGGAAGGCGTCGGGTAGAGGTATGTTGATGTTTCTTTATGCGAACATGTGGATGGCTACGTCAGTGAGCCATATCCATAGCGGGCAGAAGCCTACGAAGAGTATCACACTCAGTGTCAGCGAGGAGGTGCCGGTCGCTACATAGGTATTGTACTCGTCGGCGATGATGATACCGGAGAATGCCGGTGGCAGAGCGGCTGCTACAACGAGCATCTTGAGGTTCTCAGGATCCATGTGGCATACGAGGCCGAGCACAAGGACTGCAAGAGGCATCATCACCATCTTCATGATAGAACCGAGGATTACCTGCCAGTTCATAGTGAATTTGATAGCCGACAGGGTGATACCTGCGGAGAATACAGCCATCGAAGCGTTGGCCTTGGCAATGAGGTCGAAGGAGGGGCTTGCCCATGCCGGCCACTTAAGACCGCAGAGCACGAGAACTACCGCCAGGATAGGAGCCCAGGCCACAGGCTGCTCGAGGGCGTGAATCACAGGTTTCCAGGCGCTTTCCTTCTTGGTAGAGCCGGGGTTCTGCTTCTCCAGCGAGGCATTCATCAGCGACAGACCCACGGGGATACCTACGGCATTCACCACGATACCTACGATAGCCACAACGAGCGCTACGGCAGGAGTGGTGCCGAAGATAGGCTCAAGGACGGCGAAGCCGAGGAAGCCGATGGTAGGCGAACCGCTAATCAAGGCAGATACAGCGGCGTCGGCACCGGTGTTCTTCTTGAAACAATATTTAAATACAAAGTACACCAGCATGAAGCAGGCCATAATGCCTACGAGAGATACGAGTGTCAGTTTGAGGTCACGATAGAGGTCCTCACGGCTTGCCTGGGCGATGGAGACGAACAGGGCGGCAGGCAATGCATAGTCGAGCACGACCTTATTGAACTTCTTGGCGTCGTCGCCGGTGAAGACACCTCTCTTGCCCGAGATATATCCCGCGAGCATTACCACCACGATCGGGACAATGGCATAAAGAATTACATGTAACATTGTGGTAGGGGATTAAGTGAGTTGAACGTGTTGATTATCGCGTATCAATCAGCCGAGTCTTACACGGTGTAGTCAATCAGCGGGGTCGGGTTGAGGTAACCGATATGACCGCTTTCCTTGCCGGAGTCGGCGGCGAGCTGCACATTGATAATCGACGGTTTGCGCGAGGCGATACTTTCGGTAAGAGCCTTGGTGAGTTCCTCGGGGGTGGTCACGTAGTAGTTCTGTGCGCCGAAGGCTTCACCGAACTTATCGTAGCGGGCATTGATATCCAGCGTTGTAGGAGCAACACCGTTCTTGTCGCCGGGGTCGACACCGACGCCATTGTAGATACCGCCGTTGTTGAAGATCACCACAGTACAGGGCAACTGATAGCGGCAGATGGTAGAGAAGTCCATGCCGGAGAAACCGAAAGCAGAGTCACCTTCGACAGCTACTACACTCTTGCCGGTAGCAACGGCTGCACCGATGGTCGAACCCATACCCATACCCATGATGGCCCATGTAGCACAGTCCACGCGGTGGCGGGGCAGGGACATATCCACAGAGTCGCGGGTATCGTCGAGGGTGTTGGCACCTTCATTGACCAAGATTACATCAGGATTGCTCTCAAGCACGGGCTTGATGGCACTCAGAGCCGTCCAGTGGTTCATAGGCTGAGCGGTGGAGGCTGTCTTGAGGCGGTCGGCGAACTTGGCGTTCTTCGTCTTCGACTCGGCCTGCAGCGAGGTGAGCCATGCGGGGTCGGCCGACATGGTACGACCCTTAAGACCGGCGTTGATAGCATCGAGCGACAGACCCATATCACCCACTACAGGAGCGGCGATAGGCACGTTGCGGTCGATTTCGGTAGGTTCTACATCAATCTGGACGAACTTGATGCCGGGGTTCCACTTGCCGCGACCGAAGGAAAGCATCCAGTTCAGACGAGCACCTATGACAATAACGACATCGGCCTGCTCCATGATGGTGCTACGGCACGAGAGAGCACTCAGAGGACCGGCATCAGGCATAAGACCCTTGGCCATCGACATTGCCAGATAAGGAATCTTGTTGTCCTCGATGAGCGTCTTGATCTTGTCGTCGACCTGAGCATAGGCTGCACCCTTGCCAAGTAGCACGGCAGGACGCTTGGCCGATGCGATAATCTCTACGGCACGATCCACGGCTTCCTGCGAGGGCGCAGTGGGAGTGTACACATCCACAGGTGTATAGTAGAGCTTCTCGGCCTCGGAGGCATCCATGATTTCGGCCAGAGCCGGAGTGGTCATATCAATATATACGCCGCCGGGACGGCCGCTCACTGCCGCACGATAGGCGCGTGCTACAGCCGAAGGAATATCCTTGGCATGGCTGCATCGGAAAGCCGCCTTCACCAGAGGACGGGCAGTGTTGAGCTGATCGAGCTGCTCGTAAGTACCCATGTTCATATCCACCATAGTGGGGTCGGAAGCGCCCGAAATCTGAATCATAGGATAGCAGTTCACTGTAGCATTTGCTGTGGCCGTGAGGCCGTTCATAAAACCGAGGGACGATACTGTCAGGAGTACGCCCGGCTTCTTGGTGAGGTAGCCGTGAGTGGCGGCAGCCATACCGGCCTGCTGCTCGAAACGGAAACCATAGTAATTCATACCTATCTTCTGCATAGCATATGCCACCTCAGTGACAGGAATACCTACCAGACCGTAGACATCCATCAGGCCGAGACGACGCAGAGATTCGGCGAGAATATACATACCCGTCACCTGCTCAGGGAATTGAGGAGTAGTCTGAGCGGTTGCGGAGGTAGTTGTATCAGTTGCCATAATATCTTGAATTTTGATGATGAATAAAAATGATTGAATGTAAAGGGGATAGACAAGGACCTGTCTTGAGCTATCCCCTTTATATACTTGATATTATCTCTGCTTATTTAGTAGAAGTTGAGGTAGTATCTGTGGTCGGTTTCTTCGGCATGGGAGCGGTAGTACCGTTGGCCTTGAAGGATTCGATCTGTTCGGCAGTGAATCCGAGTGAGGTAAGAATCTCGTCGGTGTTGCCGCCCAGTGAAGGACAGGGACCGTAGGTAGGCTGATAGTTGCTGAAGGTGAAAGGCACACCTACAGTGACGAATTCACCGATCTCGCCACCCTGGTTGATCTTCACGAGGGTGTTACCATCGTAGAGGCTCTGGTCGTCGAGGATTTCCTTCGTGCTCAGCACAGGACCTACAGGCATACCGGCAGCCGCGAGAGTCTTGGTGATTTCGTACTTATCCTTGTCGATACACCAGGCCTGTACACGGGCGTAGATTTCCTGTTTGTGGCGGTCGCGGGCGTCGGCGGTGTTGAAGTCAGGATTGGTGAGCCAGTCCTCGAAGCCGAGAGCCTTGCAAGCGAGTTCGAAGTCCTTCTCGCCACGCTGGAAGATGATATATACATAGTCGTTGGGGTCGGTGGCCCAGTTCTTACACTTATAGGTCCAGCCGAGTACGCCGCCACCTTCGATGTTGCCTGAGCGAGGCACGAAGTCGCCGAACTTGCCGTTGGGGTACTGCGGGAACTGTGTCAGGTATCCGATCTTGTCCAGTGTCAACTGGTCACGAGTCTTGATACGGCAGAGGTTCAAGCAGGCATTGTGCATTGACTGATATACATAAGTACCTTCGCCGGTGTGTTCACGCTGGAGGAGCGCAGCGAGCAGACCGATGGCGAGGTGCATACCGGTGTTAGAGTCGCCCAGGGCGGCACCACTCTGAGTAGGCACGTCATTGTCACCTTCATACCAACCGGTGGTAGAGGCCGCGGCGGCTGTCACCTGTGCGATAGGTTCGTAAGCCTTAAGATCAACATACTGAGAGCTCACAGGGAAGCCCTTGATGGTACCGTAGATACAGCGGGGATTGATCTTGTGTACAACCTCCCAGCTGAAGCCCAGCTTATCCATGGCTCCGGGGTGGAGATTTTCAACGAAGATATCGGCGCCTTCGATGAGTTTGGTAAGAATTTCCTTGCCGTCGGGGGTGGCTGCATCGAGGGCGATAGACTTTTTGTCAGAGTTGAGCTGCAGGAAGTAGTAGCTCGGCAGATTGGGGTCGAACTGAAGTTCCTTACGGGTGGCATCGCCAACACCGGGACGTTCGATTTTGATTACATCGGCACCGAGCCACGCAAGCAGCTGAGTACATGAAGGGCCCGACTGCACACTTGTGAAGTCGACCACGCGGATTCCTTGGAGAGGAGCTGTGTTCATAACAGAGAATTTTTGGTTATTTGTTCAGTAAGTAGTTTATCTTACGGTATCATTTCGCACCGTTTGGTATAGAAACGCCCCTGCACACAATTAAGTTTAATCACCCCTCAAAAAACATTCCCCTACCCCGGGTTATAAATACCTCTATCCCGGGGCGAAGTCCCCATAGGTATAGTATAGCCCCAAACTCGGATATTAAAAATATGTTGAAAGTCAGAAAATTTCATCCTGTTGTACAATTTTTATAGTCTAATATTTTAATATCTAATTTTTTTGTTACCTTTGCAGCATTGATTCCCGGTAATCTATGTACAAGTTACTGTTTATTATTGCGTTCATCTTACTGGCATCCTGCGAAACGCAGAATAACTATGGGCTTCCGCATAATGTTCACTTTCCAACTGAAGGCGGACGTATGGAAATTTATGGAGATAACTCTCTCGCATTATTAGTTATTTTTGAAGGCGCAAAAGAATATACTTCAGGTAATGACCCGGATTCAATGATTGTTTCGTGCGATTGGCTTACTGTCAAGGCAGCCAGATTCGCGACAACCATGACTCTATTGGCAGAGCCGAACACCTCAGACAGAAAACGTAAATTACGTACCCGGGGATATTTTGGTAGCGAATATGCTGAAATTATTGTGACGCAGGATTGATCTGCACTGGAAAAATCACGAGGCTGCGACGTTGGATTTGACGTCGCAGCCTCGTGTAATATCGGGAGGATTGGTTACTCTGTGTAGTCTACGCAGGCGCGGGCGGCGATTGCGGGCTTGATGATGGCCACGCAGTCGAGGTGTGCGGGATGTGCGGAGTAGGCAGCGAGGGCGGCTTCGTCGGCGCAACGGGCCACGAGAATCAGAGTCCAGTTGCCGGCGATGGCACCGTCGTCGAGGCGTACGGATACGCTGTCGAGCTCGGCGATGACCGAGGGAAGGCGCTCGATGGCAGCCTTGAAATCTACTGCGAGCTCGTGGGCACGCTCACCCTCGAGGCGGAACATTACATTGTGTACTATCATAGCGATACGGTTGATTAATTGTTATACAGCTTCTCGCGGGCTGCGGCGACGCGCTCGTCAGTGATGTAGTCGTCGTAGTCCATGAGCTTGTCGATGATACCGCCGGGCGTGAGCTCGATGATGCGGTTGCAGACGGTCTGGATGAACTCGTGGTCGTGCGATGCCATCAGGACGATGCCTTTGAATGACTGGAGTGTGTTGTTGAATGCCTGGATGGACTCAAGGTCGAGGTGGTTCGTGGGCGAGTCGAGAATCATCGTGTTGGCGTTGCGGAGCATCATGCGTGCTATCATGCAGCGCATCTTTTCGCCACCGGAGAGAACTGAAGCCGTCTTGAGGACATCGTCGCCGGAGAATAGCATCTTGCCGAGGAAGCCTTTGAGATATATCTC
Organism: uncultured Porphyromonadaceae bacterium; assembly: GCA_947174915.1. Classification (GTDB taxonomy): domain Bacteria; phylum Bacteroidota; class Bacteroidia; order Bacteroidales; family Muribaculaceae; genus CAG-873. Next base: position 7,179 of record CAMWKV010000013.1, read on the forward strand.
GCTGGAGTCGTCGGAGAACTGAGCGAGCCAGTCGACGAGGTTGTAGTCCGTGTTGAAGAAAGCGGAGTTGTCCAGCGGGAGGTAGGCCGTGGTTACAGTCTGGCCCCACTCGTATGTGCCGGCGTCGGGCTTGCGGTTGCCGGTGATAATCTCGAAGAGCGCCGTCATAGCACGCGGGTCGTGGCTGAGGAAGGCCACCTTGTCGCCCTTCTCTATCTGGAAGTTGACATCCGAGAAGAGTACCTGACCGTCGACGGAAGCCGACAGACCCTTTACTTCAAGAATCTTATTGCCCACCTCGCGCGAGGGAGTGAAGATGATACCGGGGTAGCGGCGGAGGGAGGGCTGAATCTCCTCCACGTTGAGCTTCTCGAGCATCTTCTTGCGCGATGTTGTCTGCTTACTCTTGGCCACGTTGGCAGAGAAACGTCGGATGAACTCCATGAGCTCTGCGCGCTTCTCCTCGGCTTTCTTGTTGGCCTGCTGCTGCTGACGGAGCGCGAGCTGGCTACTGTGGTACCAGAAGGAATAGTTGCCGGCAAATAGCTGGATGCGGTTGTAGTCGATGTCGAGGGTGTTGGTGCTGACGGCGTCGAGGAAGTGACGGTCGTGGCTCACCACGAGGACGGTATTCTCGAAGTTGTTGAGATAGTTCTCGAGCCATGCCACGGTCTCGAGGTCGAGGTCGTTGGTAGGCTCGTCGAGAAGCAGGTTGTCGGGATTGCCGAAGAGAGCTTTGGCCAGGAGGACGCGCACCTTCTCGTTGGCCGAGAGGTCGGCCATGAGCATCTGATGGCGGTCTTCCTTGATACCGAGACCGCTGAGGAGGGCTGCGGCATCACTCTCGGCGTTCCATCCTTCGAGCTCGGCGAACTGCATCTCGAGCTCAGAGGCGCGTATGCCGTCAGCGTCGGAGAAATCCGGCTTGGCGTAGAGTGCATCCTTCTCCTGCATGATATCCCACAGCACTGTGTGGCCGCGGAGGACGGTTTCGAGGACGGTGCAGGCATCGTACTTGAAGTGGTCCTGCTCGAGCACGCTGAGTCGCTCACCGGGGCCGAGCGTCACGGTGCCGGCTGTGGGGGCAAGCTGACCGCTGAGCAAGCGCATCAGGGTAGACTTGCCCGCACCGTTGGCACCGATGATGCCGTAGCAGTTGCCGGGGGTGAATTTGAGATTTATATCCTGAAAGAGGGGCTTCTTGCCGAACTGGATGCTGAGATTGTTTACAGAAATCATTATTTACCTATTGGGGTGATGAATTATTCTACTACGGCGACTTCACCGTCGGCGCCGATAGTGTACGTGCGGCTTACCGGTACTGTCTCTGTGCGTAGTACGGTGTGGTCGGGGGTGTCGCTGAGTGCCACGGTGTAGCCGAAGGCAGGCAGATAGGGCAGCAACACGGTGTATGTACCGTCGGCACCGGCTGTCATCTCGGTGAGCGGGAGGATGTCGATGGCGCCGCCTGTGCCGAGGGGATCTTCGGTGAAGATGCGCACGGTGGGCTTGACTGCTGCGTCGGCGTCGGCGGGGAGTTTGAGGCCGACGGTGTAGAGGTCAGCGTCAAGAGCCTCACTGCCCTTGGTGTAGACGGCGTAGCCCTTGCCGGCGAGGGTCATGGGCTTGGTGAGGGCGGTGGTGCTGCCGTCAAATACGTTGGTGTACACATTGCGGGGCACTGCGGGCGAGGTGACGGTGAAGGTCACGGGGTTGTAGGAGAAGTTGATGGCAGCAAGGAGGGAGTTGTCACCGTTACGGCGCTCGAACACGAGCACGGAGTCATTGTCGGTGGGGTGTACCACGAGGATGCCTTCGACGGTAGCGAGAGCGGGCTGTGTGTGGCGCAGCTTTATGAGCTCTTTCACGAGGGCGAGATAGTCCTCATCGACATTGCTCCAGTCGATGGCTTCGGTATCTTTCATGATACCTACGCCGCCGGGCTTGGAATAGTTGATTTCCTGGCCCATGTATACCATGGGTATGCCGGGGGCGAGCATGGTCATGACGGTGAAGGGCTTGAGGTTGTCGCCGTAGATGGCATCCTGGGTGGCGGGAGATACTATGTCGCCCATACCCTGATAGATGTCGTGCGAACCGATATATGCGAGGAAGGTCGAACGGTCGACAGGATAGCCCATGTGGAAGAGGGCCTTGTCAAAGCCGTCGGCAGTGACGGATTCGCGGTGATTGTTGGCGTCCTTGTAGAGATATTCGGAGTAAGTCCAGCCGTAGCGAGAGTCGAAGGGACCGCCTTCGGCTCGGAGCCAGTCGTTGGCGATACCGCCTTCGTCGCCCTCAGCGAGCCAGAAGAGCTTGTGCTCGGGATCGACCTGACCGATGATATCCATCCAGAAATCGCGGCCGGGGCCGTGGGCGAAGTCGCAGCGGTAACCGTCGATACCGCACTCCTCTACCCAGAATTTCATGCTCTCGGCCATAGCGGCGCGGAGTTCAGGGTTCTCGCTGTTGACGGAACGTACGTCGTCGAAGTCCTGACGCTCGGTGTACCACTCGGGATGTTCCTTGACCCAGGGATGGTCGTAGGCGGTATGATTGCCCACCCAGTCGAACCATATCTCCATGGCGCCTGCATGAATAGAGTCGACGAGTTCGCGGAGGTCGTCGATGGTGCCGTAGCGTGGGTCTACATTATTATAGTCGCGGATGCAGTAGGGCGAACCCTTGGCGTTCTCCTCGCCCATGGTGTAGAAGGGGAGGAGGTGTATGACGTCGACACCGAGATCGCGCAGACGGGGCAGGTCGGCCTGGAGGTCCTTGAAGGTGCCGGCGCTGTCGGGGTTGGTGTAGTTGCGGAGATATACGCTGTACACTACACGGTTCTCGTAGTCGACGGGCTCGACCGTATCTGTGGTAGTCGTGGAGGTACACGATACCAATGCAGCTATGCCTGTGGCGAAAGCGGCAAGATGTTTGAGTGGATTCATGAGTTTAAGTAAGAATATGATATAAGATGTAAGATGTGTTATGATGTCTGTTGCCGAGGGGGGCTCGGGAAGGTGCAGTCACGAATATTGATATGCACCCGCCGGCATGAGACTGCCGGCGGAGCTTGACTCGATGTCAAGCCTCGTTGAAGAGGTGTGCGGAGAGGGCCTTGAGTGTGCGCAGCTTGTCGTCGGCATCAACGAGGATTGCCACGCTGCGCTCGGAGGCGCCGTAGGATATCATGCGCACGGGGATGTCGGCCAGAGCCCGCATGATACCGCCCAGACGGCTGTCATCGTCGCTATGACTCAGGTCGCCCACGATGCAGACGATGACCTTGTTCCTGTCGACGGACACAGTGCCGAACTCCATCAGGTCGTCGACGATGGCGGCGAGGCGGCTGTCGTCGTCGATAGTGACGCTGACGGCGACTTCGGAGGTGGCCATGATATCGATGGAGGTGCGGTGGTTCTCGAAGGTCTCGAATACTTTGTGCAGGAAGCCGTAGGCCAGGAGCATGCGTCCCGACTTGATATTGACCAGCGTTATGCCGTCCTTGGCGGCGATAGCCTTAACGGTGCCGTCGGACGGACAGTTGCAGATGAGTGTGCCGGGAGCCTGGGGCTCAAGGGTATTGAGCAGGCGTACGGGGATATTGTGTAGCTTGGCGGGGAGGACGCAGGCAGGGTGGAGAATCTTGGCGCCGAAGTAGGCCAGTTCGGCGGCCTCCTCGAAGTGCAGCATACGCACGGGGCGAGTACCTTCCACGTAGCGTGGATCATTGTTGTGCATACCGTCGATGTCGGTCCATATCTGTATCTCCTCGGCATCGGCGAGGGCGCCGATGATGGATGCGGAGTAGTCGGAACCGCCACGACGCAGGTTGTCGATTGCGCCGGCATGGTTGCGGCAGATATATCCCTGTGTGAGGAACAACTGCGCCTGCGGTTCGAGCTCGATGAGTCGACGGAGGGCCGTAGCTGTGCTCTCCATATCCGGCTCACCGTCGGCGGTAATGCGCATATAGTCCAGCGCGGGGAGCATAGCGGCGGCTATACCGCGTCGACGGAGTACCTCAAGCATGATGGCGGTGGACATAAGTTCACCCTGAGCGAGGATTTCTTTCTCGCCCTGCACGGTGAGGGCACCGCGGCAGTATGAGCGCAGCAGAGCCAGCGAACGGGCCACGGCAGCGCGCGGCTCGGGATGAGTATTGACGTCGGCGCCGAAAAGCTCGGTGAGGACGGCGTCGTAGCGCTCGGTGAGGGCGTTGATAGTCTCCTGGGCGCCGGGGATATTGCCTTTATATAAGTATTCGGCTATTTCCACAAGGGTGTTGGTAGTACCCGACATGGCCGACAGCACAACGATGCTACCGGCGGGAGCGTGCGCCACAAGGTCGGCCACATGCTCTATGCGCGCGGCACTTCCCACCGATGTGCCGCCGAATTTCAGTACTTTCATTCTTTGCGTCATGTTATTCAGACTGCAAAATTACCGAAAAATGTGCAGAATGTAGAACATTATTCCGAAAAACTTGAAAATCAGAGGCCAAAATCGTAACCTCAAAGAGCCCTATAGTGTTGTAAAATGTTAAATAATGCTTTGGATAAGTTTTTTTAGGACAAAAATTTTTCACTTTCATAAAAACGTTTTAACTTTGCGCAGATTTTGAAGCAAACAATGTTTTATTCTCAAATTAAAACGAAGATGAAAAAGTTAGTTCTCATGCTTGCTGTAGCATTCAGCATGTCTTTCTTCGCTTGCGGCAACAAGGAACAGGCTGCCGAAGCTGAAGCTCCCGTAGAAGAAGCACCCGTAGAAGTAGTTGAAGAAGCTGTAGCCGTTGATACCGTTGCTGCCGCTGAAGGCGACACTGCTGTTGTTGCTGAAGTTGCTGCCGAAGCTACTGCTGAATAATATAAGCAGACTTCGCTCCGGCACATGCCGTGAGCATGCGTTAAGACATTTCCGATCCGAGCAATTGCCCGGGTCGGTTTTTTTATTTGAGAGGAATTTTATATCTTTGCGGTGACCTTTCGGTCGTGCCGTGGACATACAGCCGCATCGGCACTTAGTCTTCGAAAGACATGACATACGAATACGATTATCTTGTCATCGGCTCCGGCATAGCAGGTATGAGCTTTGCCCTGAAGGTAGCCGCCAAAGGCGCCCGCGTCGCCTTGATATGCAAAACCACTCTCGACGAAGCCAATACAGCTCTCGCTCAGGGCGGTGTGGCATCAGTTACTAATCTTGCTGTCGACGATTTCGACAAGCACATCCACGACACCATGGTGGCCGGCGACTGGCTAAGCGACCCCAAGGCGGTAGAACTCGTGGTGAAAGGTGCGCCCGAACAGATACGCCAGCTCATCAACTGGGGCGTCGAATTCGACAAAAAGGATGACGATACTTTCGACCTGCACCGCGAAGGCGGCCACTCGGAATTCCGCATCCTGCACCACGCAGACAATACGGGCTTCGAAATCCAGCAAAGCCTCATCGCTGCCATCCGCTCCAGCGAGAACATCGACATCTTCGAGAACCATTTCGCCATCGAAATCATCACTCAGCACCATATCGGCAAGATTGTGAACCGCCGCACGCCGGACATCACCTGCTATGGCGCTTATGTGCTCGATATAGAGTCGGGCCGCGTGGACACCTTCCTGTCGCGAATCACCGTGATGGCGACCGGCGGTGTAGGCGCGGTGTATCAGACCACTACGAATCCACTCGTTGCCACCGGCGACGGTATAGCAATGGTATATCGCGCCAAGGGCGAAGTGGCCGACATGGAGTTCATACAGTTCCACCCCACTGCCCTCTATCACCCCGGCGACCGTCCCTCATTCCTCATCACCGAGGCCATGCGCGGCTACGGAGCCGTACTGCGCAACCTCCGCGGCGAAGAATTCATGCACAAGTATGACCCGCGCCTGTCGCTGGCTCCACGCGATATCGTGGCACGCGCCATCGACTCTGAGATGAAACTCTACGGCGATGACCACGTATATCTCGACGTCACCCACAAGGACCCCGAGGAGACAAAAAAGCACTTCCCGAACATCTACGCCAAGTGCCTGTCGCTCGGCATCGACATCACGAAAGACTACATCCCCGTGGCTCCCGCTGCACACTATCTCTGCGGCGGCATACGCGTGGATCTCAATGGCGAGTCGTCCATCAAACACCTCTATGCACTGGGCGAGTGTTCGTGCACCGGGCTGCACGGCGGCAACAGACTGGCCTCAAACTCGCTGATAGAGGCCGTAGTATATGCCGATGCCGCCGCACGGCATGCCTCGGAGGAGCTGGCGGGCATACATCTTCGCACCGACGTGCCCGCCTGGAACGACGAAGGCACCCGACACAATGAAGAGATGGTACTCATCACGCAGAGTATCCGCGAGGTGAATCAGATAATGGGTACATACGTAGGTATTGTGCGCTCTAATCTGCGCCTGGACCGCGCCTGGAACCGCCTGGATATTCTCTACGAGGAGACAGAACGTCTGTTCAAATGCTCGAAAGCATCGCGAGAGATATGCGAGTTGCGCAATATCATCAACGTGGGCTATCTGATAATGCGTCAGGCCAAGGAGCGCCGCGAGAGTCGCGGTCTACACTACACCATCGACTACCCGCCCGTAGCCACCCGCCACGAATAATTCCCCACCGACGAAAAACTCGACCCTACGTCATACCTTCATGACGTAAGGTCGTTGTGCTTACTGCGGGAGATTACATTCTGAAGGGTTGTGGGCGATGATGCGACCGGAGGGGTCAATGAGCACGGTGCCGAGGCCGTCCTTGAGGCCATAGGAATCACTGACTGCCCGCGCGAGGTCGTCGCCGAGGTGGTGCTGTGTGCTGTCGATAAGTCTGTCACGGCGCACTATCTCGCGGTACAGCGCCTCATTATCACCGACATTCACACTCAGCAGACGAGTATCCGTGCCCGGATGGGCACGCAGCCATGCAGTGTAAGTATTGGCGGCGCGGCGTGATGCCGCATCGGTACTGTTCCAGAAATTGAGCAGGACATAGTGGCCGCGATTCTCGGAAAGTGTTGTCTCGGGAGCATCGCCGTCGGCCGGAAGCCACAGAGCAGGCGCCGGACGACCGATGGAAGTACGGTATTTCGAGTCGGCATACCCGACAGCGCATACCAGCACTCCCACAAATATAATGATGAGGAGTATAGTCTTTTTCATATCAAAGTGTTCCTTTCTAAGTAGATAACACTTTGATGCCGCCGAAGGTTCCGATCAGAGAGCTTGGGAGGAGGTGTAGAAGTCGGGGCTGAGGAGCGTGGCGATAGAGGTATCAGGATGCTTGGCGAGGTAGCGTTCTATCATGCGGTAGCCCAGGTAACGGCCCACCCTGCCGGGGGCCTCGGGACGCACAACGCGCACAGCCGGCGAAGGTGCCATCATGCGGTCGATGAGAGTCTCGGAGGTATCGTAGAGGAGGCGGTCCACCACGAGGCTCTCGCGGATAGCGTCTTCGTTGTCATCGAGCCACTTAAGCTGCTCTTTGTCATATCCAAGAGCACCTTCGGCAGTACCTCCTGTGAGGACGCGGCGTGCATGGATGAGCGCTCCCTCATAGAGCATGCGGGAGAGCAGTGTGGCGTCGCTGCCATCGGCCTCGTATGGGTAGGCAGTGGCCACGAGGGCTTCGGCGAGGTCGTAGGGAAGTGCCTCGGGAGTCTTGACGCGGCGTAAAAATTCCGGCATACCGGCATATCCGGGATAGTCGGCACCGAGGTAGTGATTGAGCGCCACGAGGAGCACACTGTCGACGAAAAGCATAGACTCGCGGCGTCCGTAAACTACTGTAGCATAGCGGCGTCGGGGCAGCTCGAGCCCCTGAGCATCCGCCCGGGCGAGAATTCGGCCAAGCGAGCGGGCAACATAGTCCGTGTCGGCAAATACTGAGTCCACGGCGGGGGTGAACACTGTGACGGGTCGGCTCTCGGCCCAGGCCTCTACGAGCGAATCCGTGAGTGGCTTATATGTAATGGTGCTCATAAAGGCCTTCATCTCAGGCATTTCAAGCACAGCTTCGCGAAGGCTGTCGGATGCAGCAGGATAGTCGCTGACAAGGCTATAGAGGGGTACTACGTCGACCGCAGTAGCATCCACGGAGCTTCTGTCGCGGCGGCACGAAGTAGCAAGCAGTGCCGCGCACGCGGCCACTGCGATGAGGAGGGATAGCGGACTTCTCATGACTCTGCCTTCTTGCTGCGATGACGGTAACGCTTCTCAGGCTTGCCGGAGCCAGACTTCTCGGAGGATTTGCGGGGCTTCTCGGAGGATTTGCGGGGCTTCTCGGAGGCAGGCTTATCGGAGGCAGGCTTGCCGGAGGATTTGCGGGGCTTGTCGGCACGACCTTTGCCGGAACCTTTACCGTCGCCTTGCTTGCTACCGTGACCACCATTTCTGCCATTGCCACCTTTGCCGCGACCACCACCATTGCCACGGGCGCCGGGACGACCATTGCCACGGTTTGCAGAGGGATTGTACTCCGGCAGCGGACCTACGTCGATTCCGAGGTCGTCGCGACGCACCTCGCGGTCGAGAAAGCGTTCGATGAGCGACCAGCGATACTGGTCGGGAGTGCCTACGAAGGTGACAGCTCGACCGCCGGCGCCGGCTCGCGCCGTACGTCCTATGCGGTGCACATAGTCCTCAGCCTCGTGGGGCACGTCGTAATTAACCACCATCTCGATATCGTCCACGTCGATGCCGCGGGCGAGGATGTCGGTGGCGATGAGGATGTCAATGCGTCCGGCACGGAAGCCGAGCATCACCTCCTCGCGGGCTTTCTGGTCGAGGTCGGAGTGCATCTCGGCGGCCTTGAAACCGTCGCGACGCATCTGGGCGGTGAGTTCCTTCACCTTCTGCTTGGACGACGAGAATACTATCACACGCTTGTTATAGCCCATCTCGAAGAGACGCTTCAGGAGCGGCTGCTTCTGATACTCGTAGCAGATGATTACCGACTGGTCGATGCGCTCATTGGGACGGCTCACGGCGATTTTCACCTCGCGGGGCTCGTTGAGGATGGTGGCAGCGAGCTGCTGTATCTTCTTCGGCATCGTGGCTGAGAACATGAGCGTCTGTCGCTCGCGTGGAAGTTCGGCGACGATACGCATGATATCCTCCGAGAAGCCCATGTCGAGCATGCGGTCGGCCTCGTCGAGGACGAAATACTGCACGCACGAGAGATCCACATAGCCCATCTTCATGTGTGCCAGGAGGCGACCCGGTGTGGCGATGACCATGTCGGCACCCTGACGGAGAGCATGTTGCTGGCGGGCAAATTCCTTGCCGTCGTTGCCGCCGTGGATGGCGAGCGAACTCACGGGGATGTAGTAGGAGAAGCCCTCCATGCTGCGGTCGATCTGCTGTGCGAGCTCGTGGGTGGGCACCATGACGACGCATTTCACCTTCGAGTCGGCCTCGGTATCGGCCAGGAGGTCAATGAGAGGCAGCAGGTATGCGGCTGTCTTCCCGGTGCCCGTCTGTGCGCAGGCTATGAGGTCGTGGCCGTCGAGAATCACGCCGATACTCTGCTCCTGGATAGGGGTACACTCCTCGAAGTGCATGGCATCGAGGGCATCGAGGATATCATCGCTCAGTGGTAGTTCGTCGAATCGCATTTTATATCAGTTGTTTAGGAGAGAATTAGGTTAGTCTTCGGCGCCGGAATCATTGCGGAAATCATCGTCAGCATCGTCGTCGAAGTCAAAGTCGAAGTCCCAGCCGTCGTCCGACATATTATCGGTGAACTGAGCCAGCTCGCGGCCTTCGCGCTTGGTGGGACGTCCGAGACCCTTGCGACGGTCGATGAATCCTGAGATTTTAACCACTTCGAGCAGGTCGTACTGACTCTGCGGAGTGAGATTCTCCATATAGTCCGGCACGAGTTTGGCGCCGAGCCGGTTCTGGGTGACGGCCTTGACACGGAATGTGAAGGTAACAGGCGGTTTGCGCACATGAATGATGTCGCCCGGCCCGACGGTGCGCGAGGGCTTGACGGGGTTGGTGTCGTTGCCCACGGTGACGCGCCCCTTGCGGCAGGCATCTGTAGCCACCGTGCGCGTCTTGAATATTCGCATGGCCCACAGCCACTTGTCGATGCGTACTTCAGAAGCCATAGCGCGTCACTTGTTGTTGAAATTACACATAGCGTGTCCGAGCCCGGCGAGCACCACGTCGCGGATGGCATCGACCGCCACCGGTATTCGCTCCTTGAGGACGGCGCGTGCTTCAGCGGGGAAGGCTCCCAGCACATAGTCGATCTGGCAGCCGCGGGGGAAGTCATCGCCGATGCCGAAACGCAGACGCGGATAGGCGTCCGTACCGAGCATCTGTGCTATATTTTTGAGGCCATTGTGCCCGGCGTCGGAACCGCGGCCCTTGATGCGGATGGCGCCGAGGGGCAGCGCGAGGTCGTCCACCACAACGAGGATATTGTCAATCTCTATACCTTCCTGCTCCTTCCAGTATCGCACGGCGTTGCCGGAGAGGTTCATATAGGTATTGGGCTTGAGGAGCACCACCTGCTGATTCTTGATGCGTCCGCGTGCCACGTCGCCGTAGCGGCCTGTAGAGAAAGAAATATTGGACGCCTCGGCAAAGGCGTCCAATATCATAAATCCTATGTTGTGCCGGGTATCGCGATATTCGTCGCCGATATTTCCGAGGCCAACAATAAGGTGCTTCATTAGTCTGTGCTAAGATGCTATGCTTACTTTGCAGCTGCTGCGGCAGCACCACGAGCGGCACGAGTAAGAGCAACGGCGCATACAACGGCGTTCTTGGCGTTGACGAGTTCGAGGCCGTCGATGTGGATGTCGCCCACCTGCATGGTCTTGCCCAGGCCAAGGTTGTCTACGTTGAGGACGAGACGTTCGGGGATTTCGGTGTAGAGAGCGCGTACCTTGAGTTTCTTCATCACGAGGTTGAGCTTACCACCGGCCTTAACACCTTCGGCGTGACCTTCGAGCTTAACGGGCACTTCCATAACAACGGGCTTGTCAGTGCTTACTTCGAGGAGGTCCATGTGGAGGATGGTATCCTTAACGGGGTGGAACTGGATGTCCTTAACGACAGCCATGCGCTTCTCGCCGTTGAGGTCGAGCTCGATAGCGAAGATATCGGGGGTGAAGACGAGCTTGCGGACACCTTCCTGAGAGAGGGTGATATCGGTGGTGATGATACCCTTGTTGTTGCCGATTTCTACAATCTTCTCACCGGGCTTGAGGGTGCCGGCATAGGGAAGTTCTACCTGGGCGCCGCCATTGAGGACAGCGGGGATGAGGTTCTGTTCGCGGAGAGCCTTGGTGGCCTTCTTGCCCAAATCTGTACGAGGCTGGGCGCTAAGTTCGAATACTTTCATGTTTCTAATTTGCTTGTGTTACTCAAAATTAAGTTTGCTCCTTAATTTCCCATCACACGGGGATGCTAAAAAGCGCTGCAAAGGTACGATTTTTTTTCGTAATACCAAAGCAATCCGCAAAATATCTCGCAAAACAACCGGCGCCACTTGCCATACCGGACGAATCAGGCAATATTGACTGATTCGGAATCTCCATTATCATCAGGACTCCCGACTGCCAACTGACAGAATGAACACTGAAGCTACCGCGTACAGCGCTTGACTCCGGCGCTAAAGAAAATATCTGATAGATTTTACATTATTTAACTTATTTAATATATACAATAATTAATAAATGAACTAATTTTGCGCTTGTAATCGTGACCAAAGTTTAGTATTCATCGTGCAGCCTGCATTGCTGCGATATTCGTCTTAGTGACGAGACAGCTACATTACGTCTTAGCGATGTGCTTTGTGTCACCACCTTCAAGGAATTTCCTTGAGGTTGGCGTTTATTTTTCGCCCCATACGTTGAAATCATGGACATTAAATAGTTGTTTTATAGATAATTGTGTATTTCGGAACGAGGCGTCGCGATGACGGCTCGTTCTCTTTTTATTGCTTATTCGAGCCAAAAGAGCTATCTTTGACGGTGAATTCCATCAATCCCCTCACAAAACTCATTTCTTTCATAAAAACGCACTGCTCTTCATCGCCAACCACACTATGCTGCTGACACTATTAACGCTCATATTAGCCGCCGCAGGCTTCGTATGGGGCCGTATTCGCGCCGACATCGTGGCGCTTATAGCACTCCTGATACTGACCCTTACGGGTATCCTGTCCACACAGGAGGCTCTGTCGGGTTTCTCCAATCCTATAGTAATAATGATGGTGGGGCTTTTCGTGGTAGGCGGTGCTATCTTCAATACCGGTCTGGCCAAGATGCTCGGCGCCCGACTGTCGCGCCTCGGCAACGGCAGCCCCACACGGCTGTTTCTTGTGGTGGTACTTGCCACCGGCCTGATAGGCGGTTTTGTGAGCAACACCGGCACTGTAGCACTCATGCTTCCCATCGTGGCGTCGATGGCTGCTGCCGGCGGCACGTCTACCTCCCGTTTCCTCATGCCCATCGCTTTCGCCTCCAGCATGGGTGGCATGCTCACACTCATAGGTACGCCACCCAACCTTGTCATAGCCGAGGCATGGGAAGAATACAGCGGTGAGGGGCTGCACATGTTCTCCTTCCTGCCGACCGGTCTCATCTGTCTGGTGGCCGGGACTGCGCTCCTTGTGCCTCTGAGCAGACTTCTCACTACACGGAACGCCGGCCAACACGATACCGCCACCACCCGCTCTCTTACCGACATAGTAGAGGAATACAACCTCAACCATGACTTGTGGCGCGTCGACGTACCGGCAGCCTCGCCCATCGCGGGAGTGTCGCTCGGTGCGCTATCGTTGCGAGCCAACTACGGCGTCGATGTCCTCGAACTACGCAAAGAGGAAGGTCTCGGTTTGCTTAAAAACATCAATCAGACATCACCGTCGGCTACGTCGGTGATAGATGCCGGTGCCATTCTGTTCATCCGCGGTCCGAAAGAAAATGTACAGAGATTCGCCGCCGACTACGGGCTCACCATTGCCGACGATAGCGACTCCTCCCGCCGCAACCTCCATTTCTATGATATCGGTCTGGCCGAAATAGTGGTGCTTCCCAGTTCAGGCATACTCAAGGAGACGATAGCACAACTTGACTTCCGCAATAAATACAATGTAAATATCCTCAGTGTGCGCCGCGATAAAGAATACATCACAACCGACCTGAGCACTCTACGCATCGTCAAGGGTGATGTGTTGCTTGTGCAGGGCCCGTGGGATGCCATCGGACGTATGAGCGAAAACAACCGCGACTGGGTGGTACTCGGACAGCCTGAGAGCCGAGCCGCCAAGGTGACAATCGACTACAAGGCTCCCTTAGCCGGAACCATAATGGCAGCAATGATAGTAGCCCTGGTAGTCAGCGACATACCGGCCGTATTCATAGTGCTCACAGCAGCAGTACTCACCATCCTCACAGGATGTTTCCGTACGGTAGCGGACGCCTACAAGACCATCAACTGGGAGAGCATTGTACTTATCGCCGCCATGATGCCTATGAGTTTCGCGCTCGAAAAAACCGGCGCCGGCGATATGATGAGCGGCGCCCTTGTGCATCTCCTCGGCGGCATGGGACCGTACTGGCTAATGGCCGGCATATACTTCTCCACCGCCCTGCTCTCGCTGTTCATCTCCAACACAGCCACAGCAGTACTGATGGCTCCCATTGCAGTGCAGAGTGCCGTCGCCTACGGTGTGAGCCCATTGCCTATGCTCTTCGCCGTTACCTTCGGTGCGTCACTGTGTTTCATGTCGCCTTTCTCCACACCGCCAAATGCACTCGTGATGCCCGCCGGACAATATACATTCATGGATTACATCAAAGTAGGCGCCCCGCTACAGTTGCTGCTTGGTATTCTGATGATATTCGTAATTCCATTCTTTTTCTCATTCTGATACCGTCGCGACATGAAATCCAATCCTGATATACTTCTTCTCGGCGACTACAGCAACTTCCACCGGACCCTCGCCACGGGGCTGCGGCGGAGGGGATGCCGTGTGACTATTGCCTCGGACGGCACCCGATGGATGGATACTGAGCGCGATGTCGATATCAGCCGGGCCGACAACAAGTTCGGCGGCATGCGCCTGTGGTGGCGTCTCACCCACGGCGACCTCGCTCACCATCTGCGCGGACATGACGTGGTGGCTATCCACGATCTCAACTTCGTGCGGCTGCGTCCAGAGCGACTGCGTCCGCTGCTCGACTCTCTCAAGCGTCACAATGGTGCGGTATATCTCAGCGCGATCAGCACCGACATCGCCTATTTGGATATGCTTGAGGCTACCGACTCGCCGCTGCGCTACTCGGAGTGGTTCGTCGACGGCGCACCGAGCCGCTATCACCGTGACGAGGAGCAGCAATGGCGTCAGTGGCATGCCGACGCGCTTGTATCTTATCAACGCCATGCTCTCGACACTATCGACGGCGCCGTATCGGGACTCTACGAGTATCACCTGGGTATGGAGCGCGCCCTTGGCGCCGACCGCGTGGCCTATGGAGGCATACCGGTGGACACGACGCTCTATGAGCCTGTAGCTCTGCCTGATACGATAGACTGCGTGCGGCTCTTTCTCGGCCGCGACCGCACCCGTATGGCGGCCAAAGGAAGCGACCTGCTCGAATATGCCGCCCGCGAGGCAATAGCCCGACATCCGGGGCGCGCCGAACTGGTGATAGTGGAGAACCGTCCTTTCGCCGAATTCACCGAACTGTTGCGCTCGGCGCACGTCGTACTTGACCAGATATACAGCTACACTCCCGCCACAACGGCACTCATGGCCATGAGTTACGGGCTCAATGTTGTGAGCGGCGCCGAGGAGGAATACTACGACTTCATCGGCGAGACGTCGAACCGTCCCATCTACAACGCCCCCACTGATGCAGAGGCACTTACGCAACAGATAGAGGATATCATCACCCACCCCGAGCGCATAGCCGCCCGCGGACGTGCCAGCCGCGAGTTCGCAGTGAAGCACAATGATGTCAACGTTGTGGCCGACCGCTTCATGCGGGCATGGGGTATATAATATAAGCAATGACACTCGTGTAGCCATCTCTACCATCAATACAAGCAATGACACTCGATGTAGCCATCTCTACCCACGGCACCGCCGGCCTCGACCGTGTAGCAGCCATACTGCTACCGCCGCAACCAGGCGTGCGCTATGTCGTATCCTGGCAAGCGCATGCAGATACTCCCCTCCCCTCTGCCATCACCGCGCGCGAGGATGTGGAGGTGTACCGCACCGACACCATAGGGCTGTCGCTCAACCGCAACAATGCTCTCGATCACTGTCGCGCCGACGTGGTGCTGATCGCCGACAACGATGTCACATTCTGCAAAGATGCCTTCAGCCGCATCATGGATGCGTTCCGCCGCTATCCGGAGCTCGACCTTGGCACTTTCGTGGTGCGTCAGAGTGTGCAGCGCACGCTTCCCGCCACGGAGGTACCGCTCGGACGCCGTCTGCCCAAAGGCTACTATGTGTGCAGTGTCGAGATAGCCCTGCGCCGCAAGAGCGCGGGACTGCTGCGGTTCTGCCCCGAGTTCGGCCTCGGAGCACCGCGTCTGCACTCCGGCGAGGACCCGCTGTTCCTCGCCACGGCCATCCGTCGCGGATTCAACTGCCGCTTCTTCCCCATCGAGATAGGCGAGCACCCACACACCTCCACGGGCGAGGGACGCCAGACACCCGGCACGCTCGCCGCCGAGGGAGCAGTCATAGCGCTCACCGCTCCTGCCACTGTCATCCTGCGACTGCCACTGAAGGCTCTGCGCCTATGGCGTGGCGGTCAGGCGGCGTTCTTCCCGGCCCTTCGCCACCTCTTCCGCGGCGCCCTCATGGCCCCGGCACTCCACCGCCGCCACCGCGACACATTACTATAAAAACAGATAGCTCCGCAAAGATTGCGGTGTATCAAAAAGCAAATGCCCCGTCTGATGCAGGGTCACTACATGAGGTGACCGCTTTCAGGCGGGGCATTAGCCGTTAACCGGTCGCTCCATGGAGCGACCCTACGTGAGTGAAGTCTTTATGACGCAGCCTCCTGCGGTTTATACCTGCGGTTGGGCTGCAGGAGCACACGGGATTACTTTGAGACGGACCATTCGGCGCCGTCTTTTGTGTCTTTGACGGTGAAACCGATGGCAGCCATGCGGTCGCGGATGAGGTCGGATGTAGCCCAGTCCTTCTTGCTCTTGGCGTCGGCGCGAATCTGCAGAAGCAGGTCCACGGCGTCATGGAAGGGCTGCATAGAGCTCTGGTCGGCACCCTGCTGCGGTGTTATGCCGAGGATTTCCACCATGAAGGTGTCCATGAGGCTGCGGAGGGTGTCGATATCGGCCTGTGTGGCAGTGGCCGTATGGTCCTTGACGGCGTTGATGATGCGTGCCGCATCGAAGAGCACGCCGATAAGAACGGGCGTGTTGAGGTCGTCGTCGAGGGCGGCGTAGGCGCGTGCTTCGAGGTCGGATACGTCCACAGTGCTTGTGTCGGAGGCCTTGAGGTCGGCCAGACGGCGATACGAATCGAGGAGTCGTCCGAGGGCTGTTTCGGCAGCCTGAAGGGCCTCATTGCTGAAGTCAACAGTGCCGCGATAGTGAGCCTGGAGGATGAAGAAACGTATCGTCATGGGGCTGTAGGCCTGCGCAAGCAGCGGGTGCGAGCCGTTGAAGAACTCTTCGAGGGTGATGAAATTGCCCAGCGATTTGCCCATCTTGGTGCCGTTGATGGTGATCATGTTGTTGTGCATCCAGTAACGGACAGCGGGGGCGTGGTTGTGCGCCACTGACTGAGCTATCTCACATTCGTGGTGGGGGAACTTGAGGTCCATACCGCCACCGTGGATGTCGAACTGCTGACCGAGGTACTTCTCGCTCATGGTAGAGCACTCAAGGTGCCATCCCGGGAAACCTTCGCTCCAAGGCGAGGGCCAGTGCATGATATGCTCGGGGGATGCTTTCTTCCAGAGGGCGAAGTCGGCGGGGTTGCGCTTTTCGGACTGACCGTCAAGTTCGCGCGTAGTGGCCAGCAACTCGTCGATATTACGACCGGAGAGCTTGCCGTAGCCATAGTCGGCGTTGAACTTGGGCACGTCGAAGTACACCGAACCGTCGCTGACGTAGGCATAGCCTGCATCGAGGATGGTCTTGATGTATTCGATCTGCTCGATGATGTGTCCGGAAGCGTGCGGCTCGATGGACGGGGGAAGAACACCGAGGGCCTCCATGGCCTTGTGGTACCTGCCAAGGTAGTACTGTACTACCTCCATAGGTTCGAGCTGCTCGAGGCGCGCCTTCTTGGCAATCTTGTCTTCGCCCTCGTCGGCATCGTGCTCGAGGTGTCCCACGTCGGTGATATTGCGGACGTAGCGCACCTTGTAGCCCAGATGGGTGAGGTAGCGGAAGAGGATGTCGAAGGTGATGGCGGGACGGGCATGGCCCAGATGCGGGTCGCCGTAGACGGTAGGACCGCATACGTACAGACCCACATTGGGCGCGTGCAAGGGCTGGAAGAGCTCCTTGCTGCGGCTCATGGAGTTATAGATGGACAGCTGATGCGCTTTCATCGTTGCGACAGCTTTGTATTATCAGGCTTCGAAGGGGTTGGGGATACCACCTTTGCCCTGAGCGGGAGCGGCAGCGGGCTTGCGGTGTGTGATGGGGCCGAATGCTTTCTCGAAGCGGGCGATGTTCTCGCCGAGGGCGTTGAGGAGGGTCTTGGCGTTCTCGGGAGTCATGATTACGCGGGTCTGAACCTTGGCCTGGGGCATGTTGGGAGCCACCATGATGAAGTCCATGAAGAATTCGCCGGGGGTGTGGGAGATAACGGCGAAGTTGCTATAGTGGCCGGCAGCCACTTCGGGAGTCATTTCGATCTTGAGTTCCTGCTGTTTGGGAGTTTCCATATCTGTGCGGAGTTTATTCGGGTTTGAAAATGGGTTGATTATCGCGGCTCCAGTTACTGGAGAGGTTTGTTGTTGTTTTCAGTGAGAATCTTGGTGATCTCAGTGTAGTGCGTGGGCGACATATAGTCGGCGTAGTACACGCGGATGCGCTTGGTGCTCTCTGCGTTCCATACTTCGGAGATATCGTAGGAAGCGAAGAAAGCGTAGGGGTCGGCTACACCGGTGTCGGATGCCTCAAAGATGAGGTGGAGGCAGGGACATTCAGTGCCGATGGTAGCCTTGTCTACGTAGACGGCACATTCCTTGGGGTCGCGGCGTGTGGAGGCGGTGAATACGAGGTTGAGGTATTCGCCGGTACGCTGTACAAGGTTGACGCTTACGAGGTCAGAAGCCCAGTTGCGGGTCTCCTCTGCGGTCTTGGCCTGCACGGGGGCGCCGCCGCCTTCGGTATTGACAGCCGACACGAGAGTGACGGGGCCGGAGGCGTAGCCGTCGCCGGAAGCAGGGATATAGTCTACTACCACGCGGGTGTTGGCCTTGAAGATGGAGGTGTCGAACTGCTGGTTGCTGGTGAGAGTAATCAGGGGGCTGTCGCCGTCCTTACGGAACGTCATCACGGAGCCTTCCGGGGTGTTCTCGGCGAGGGTGACAAAGTTGACATAGCGGTCGGGGCCATTATTGCCGCCCGATTCGCTATCGTTGCAGGAAGTGAGGGCGATGCCTGTTACTGCAACAGCAGCAGCGAGGAGAGATTTGAGTGTTGACATCATTTTTTCTATTTCAATTATTTTAATCTGTTCATGGATAGGGCTCAAAATAGCTATTGAGCGTTTTTCGGGTCGTAAGGACCCGGGCCGTGAGCGATTGATTCTACAAATATAGCAAATTTTTATCAGCGCCGCAAATATCTTCGTGCATTATGACACAACGCTTACTTCATCACTCATAACTCATCACTCATAACTCGTACTTATTTCACCCGAGGGGCGATGTCAACGATTCGGCCGTCGGCCATGCGCACTATGGTGTCGGAGTCGGCGGCGAGACCTTCGTCGTGAGTGACGATGACGAAGGTGAGTCCCATACTGTCGCGGAGGTCGAAGAAAAGCCTGTGCAGCTCGGCGCGGTTGGCGGAGTCGAGGCTGCCGGAAGGCTCGTCGGCGAGGACCACCATAGGGGTGTTGATGAGTGCACGTGCCACAGCAGCCCGCTGACACTCACCGCCGGAGAGCTCCGAGGGTCGATGCTCGGTACGGTCGGCGAGGCCGAGGCGTGCGAGTAGTTCGCCTGCACGCGCCAGGGCGTCGCTACGTCGCGCACCGCCTATGAGAGCGGGCATAGCCACGTTCTCGCGAATGGTGAACTCGGGGAGGAGGCGGTGGGTCTGGAATACGAAGCCGATGTTGGCGTTGCGGAATTCGCTGAGGGCCTTGTCGGGCAGCGACGACACATTATGCCCCTTGTAGAGCACCCGGCCCCCGGGGTCGGGTGCGGCGAGGGTGCCGAGAATCTGCAGGAGGGTGGTCTTGCCGGCACCGGACGGACCTACGATAGAGGTCACGCGGTGTGCCTCTATCGTCAGGTCTATGCCTTTGAGGACCTCGAGAGCGCCATAGCGTTTATGTATGTCGCGTGCGGTAATCATCGGTGAATCAGTCCGTTATTTATAGCAGACGTCGTGAATCAGCAGCCACAGCAGCCGCCTCTGTCGCAGCCGCAGGAGCTGTCGTCGCCTTCGCAGCCGCAACCGTTGTCACCGCAGCCACAGCAGCCGCAACCACACGAGGGCTGAGCCTCCTGGAGTTCTTCGGGCTTGGGGTCGCGCACGGCGATTACTTCGCCGATATAGTGTACTTTATCCTTGGCGAGGGGATGGTTGAGGTCGAGGACAACAGCTTCGGGAGTGAGCTCTACCACTACGCCGTCGATGCGATAGTTGTCGGGGGTCATCAGGGGGATGACAGCGCCGGGAGTGAACATGTCGGGGTCGAACTTGCCGTCGACGGTCATGCGGTCGCGGGGGATGGTGTAGATTTCATCCTCGGAGTAGGGACCAAAGGCCTTGTCGGGGTCAGCGACGAAGTCGAATTTGTAGCCTTTCTCTTTGCCGGCGAGTTGTTCCTCGAGGGCTTCGACGAAACCGAGAGTGAGGCCGTAGATGGCGCGGTCAGGGTCGTCGGGGGTTACTTCGTGTACGAGAGTTTCAGTGCCGTCGGGATTGACGCGGAAGAGTTTATAGGCAATCTCAAAATATTTGCCGGGAGCAATTGTTTCCATATTTTCGTGTGTTTGTTTTAGCTGTTACTATTAGTCGAGGGTGGGTTCGGTGACTTTGAGTCGGTCTCCGGCGTCATCGACGATGGAGCGGAAGTAGCGCT
>CAMWKV010000014.1 GCA_947174915.1 uncultured Porphyromonadaceae bacterium
ACTATGTGTGGGACCAGTTCCTGGATGTGAACGGGCGCCCGATTTACCCTCAGCGGGCCATAAACATGGGACCCTTGTTTGCAATGGGTGCTGCCGGGTCCGTGCCCTCGGGCCGCATCAACGATTCGAAAGTAATCGTAATCGAATCGATGATGGACAGCGAAGCATTCCCGTGGCAAGCCGACTGGTATCGTAACCGGGTCAAGGATTATCTTGGCGATGCGGCCGACGATAATTTCCGACTGTGGTATCTTGACCACGGCGTGCATGGCTACGTGATGGATGCCACCCGCACGCTCAATTACACTCAGATGGTGAACCAGGCCCTGCTTGACCTGAGCCTGTGGTGCGAAAAAGGAATAGCACCGGCACCGACAAGCGGCTATGCTATCGAAGACTACGGCCAGGTGGTGCTTGCCCCGACGGCCGCTGAGCGCCACGGCATCCAGCCGGTGGTCACCGCTACTGTGGGCGGAGGCGAAAAACGCATTGAGGTAGCGCCCGGCGAGCCGGTGGAGATTGAAGTAGTGACCACCGTACCGGAGGGCTACGGCAGCGTTGTGAAAGCCGTGTGGGCCGATGGCAAAGTGCTGAAACCCGATTTGATGGATGCCGCCGAACTGTTTACCATCGAGCAGGATATGAGCACTGCCACACGCTCGGACTCAGGTAGCCGGATTAAATTCACACAGCGGTTTGCGTACGATTCTCCGGGGGTGTACTTCCCTACGGTCAAGGTGTCGGCACAACGCACCGGCCTCAACGACCCCTATACTCTGATTGACAACCTCGACAGGGTTCGTATAGTCGTAAAATAGCACACCATATCTCAGGCGAAAAAATATTTTTGCACATTTTGGCTGAAAAATTTGGTGGGTCGGAATTTTGTTCGTAACTTTGCACTCGCAAACGGCGGGATAGCTCAGTTGGTTAGAGCGTCGGATTCATAACCCGGAGGTCACGAGTTCAATTCTCGTTCCCGCCACGAACAAAACAACACTCACAGCCGATAGCAGCAATGCCATCGGCTCTTTTTATATCTGTCTTTATCATCTGCAATGAAGAAGCAATTACTCCTCACCGTCAGCAGCAACCGCGTCGTTGCGCCCGGCTGGCACCACATGGTGCTCGAAGGGACCGACCTGCCGCCCGTGACGCCGGGACAGTTCGTTGAGGTTGCCGCACCTCACGGCGCCACCCTGCTCAACCGTCCCATCTCCATTTTCGACGCCACAGCCACCACACTCGAGCTCGTCATCGCTCCCGTTGGCGACGGCACCAAGGCCATCTGCGATGCCAAGGTCGGCGACAGTCTGCGAGTAATCATGCCTCTCGGCAAAGGCTTCACTACCGAGTTTCCCGTCGGCAGCAAGGTACTGCTCGTTGGCGGTGGCGTAGGCATTGCACCCCTCTACATGCAGCTCTGCACGCTCATCGACGCCGGAGTGAAGGCTGAGGTTCTTTTCGGTCTGCGTTCGCGCCCGGACGCAGAGTTCTGCAAACAGTACGAAGCCCTCGCCCCTATACATATATGCACGGACGACGGTTCATTCGGTCACCACGGTCTGGTAACATCGCACCCCGCCTTCGGTCAGCACTACGACATGATACAAATGTGCGGTCCCAAGCCTATGATGCGAGCCGTTGCAGCCTCTGCTGCCGAGCGCGGCATTCCCGCTGAGGCATCGCTCGAGAATATGATGGCCTGCGGCCTCGGTGCATGCCTCTGCTGTGTAGAGCCCACCGAGAAAGGCAACCTCTGTGTATGTAAAGACGGTCCCGTATTTAACACCTCGCTACTGACATGGTAACAGATATGAGCACGCAGCTGGGCGACCTCGTCCTCAGCAACCCCGTGATGACAGCCTCGGGTACCTTCGGCTACGGTTTCGAGTACGAAGATTTCATGGCTCTCGACAATCTCGGCGCCTTCATCGTCAAAGGCACCACCCTCGAGCCGCGTCAGGGCAACGACTACCCTCGCATGGCACAGACTCCTGCAGGAATGTTGAACGCAGTAGGTCTGCAGAATCCGGGCGTAGAACACTTCATCGAGCACACCTGGCCCCGCTACGGCGCTCTCGAAAGCAAGGTGATAGTGAACGTGAGCGGCGCAAAGATTGAGGACTATGTACGCGTGGCCGAGCTCCTCGCACCGCTCGAAGGTCTCCGTGCTATAGAGCTCAACATATCCTGCCCCAACGTAAAACAAGGCGGCATGGCCTTCGGCACCACATGCGACGGGGCCGCCTCCGTGACACGCGCCGTCCGCGATGCCTGGCCCCGACACCTCATGGTGAAACTGTCGCCAAATGTCACGAGCATCACCGACATTGCCCTTGCCGTAGAAGGCGCCGGCGCCGACAGTGTATCGCTCATCAACACCCTCATGGGTATGGCCATCGACATCGAGCGCCGTCGACCCATGCTGTCCACCGTCACCGGAGGTATGTCAGGTCCGGCGGTAAAACCTGTTGCCGTACGCATGGTATGGCAGGTAGCCAAGGCCGTCAAGATTCCCGTGGTAGGCCTGGGAGGCATCGCTTCAGCCGCCGATGCAATCGAGTTCATCATGGCCGGCGCGAGCGCGGTGCAGATCGGCACCTACAACTTCGTGGACCCCTCGGCCGCCGGACGCATACCCGCAGAAATCGACAGTTGGTGCCAGGCCCACGGAGTGAGCCGCCTCATGGAGCTCAAAGGCATTATTTGAGACTGATTCTGACCGTATTCATAGCCTGAAACTGCCGTTTGAGCCTCTCTCGGCGATAAAATTTGCTTTTCGGTCGATAATGCAGTCAAAATTCTTGCAATAAATAAAAAATAGTATTATGTTTGCACCGTGAAACGGTCTGTACGCAATGTGCGGCCGACACAGTGAAGCAAAATCTGATATATCAAGCACAAAAATGTCACGACAAGCAGACGAACTCAGCAACTGTACGCTCTTGGGCGTCGCCGGTGTCAAGTATCCCACCGACTACGCTCCCGAGTTACTCGAGACATTCCCCAACAAGCACCCCGAGCACGACTATCTGGTGACCTTCACCTGTCCCGAGTTCACATCCTTGTGCCCCAAGACGGGTCAGCCCGACTTCGGTCGCATCATCATCAACTATATCCCCGACAAGGATATGGTGGAGAGCAAGAGCCTCAAGCTCTATCTCTTCAGTTTCCGCAACCACGGCGACTTCCACGAGGACTGCGTCAATATCATCATGAAGGACCTTGTCAAACTGATGAATCCCCGCTACCTCGAAGTGCGCGGCATCTTCATGCCCCGCGGTGGCATTTCTATTATTCCATTTGCCAACTACGGCGACGCCGACCACCAGGATATGGTGCGCAACCGTCTGTTGAGCGTTTTCCCCGACAACTTCTGACCTATGCCAGCTCGCAAAAATACACTGATGGTACTATCCGGAGGCATGGACTCCGTGACGATGCTCCACGAATATGCGTCGGAGATTGATCTCGCGGTGAACTTCACCTACGGTTCAAATCACAACGCCCGTGAACTCAAGTGGGCCAAATACCACTGCGACATGCTTGGTATCGAACTGATTGTCATCGACCTCAGTTTCATAGGCAGCCACTTCCACAGCTCGC
Organism: uncultured Porphyromonadaceae bacterium; assembly: GCA_947174915.1. GTDB lineage: Bacteria > Bacteroidota > Bacteroidia > Bacteroidales > Muribaculaceae > CAG-873. Next base: position 3,610 of record CAMWKV010000014.1, read on the forward strand.
TCCTCGAAGGTCCCGATGCCATCCCCGAAGGCGAGTACGATTTCGACAACATGAAATCCACCGTGGTACCCTTCCGCAACGGTATCATGCTGGCAGCAGCAGCCGGCCTCGCCGAAAGCCGTGGTCTCGAACACGTCATGATAGCCAACCATGCCGGCGACCACGCCCTGTATCCCGACTGCCGCGAGAGCTTCATCAAAGCCATGAGCGAAGCCATATGCTGCGGCACCTACGAGGGTATCACCGTCCGCGCTCCCTATACCCTACTCAGCAAGAAGGACATAGCGCTCCGCGGCAAACGCCTCGGACTCGACTACGCCACCACCTACTCTTGCTACCGTGGCCAGGAGAAGCACTGCGGCCGCTGCGGCACTTGCGTCGAACGACGTCAGGCGCTCGCTGACGCAGGCATAGTCGACACCACCGAATACGAAGAATAATAACATTCTGTTACAGAGATAAGAACTATAATATTCAACCAAAAAAATTTCAGACAATGGAAACACTGATTCATCAGATCAAGGCTGCCTACGAAGAATTCATCGCCGACGCAGCTCTCCAGCACGAGAAGAACAACAAGGCTGCCGGCACTCGTGCCCGCAAGGCCAGCCTCGAAGTAGAAAAGCTCATGAAGGCTTTCCGCAAAACTTCTCTCGAAGCTGCCAAGAAGTAATCTATCCACGATAGATATCCTCCACGGGGTGTGCCATTTAATGTTGGCACACCCCGCTCAGTTTTTACGGACTACAGATATATTGACACACGCCCCTCAGTTTTGTACGAACTACAGATACTGATTTGACATAGTCCCGCCCAGTTCTGTACTGACTAAAGATATTGCATAGACGCACGCCTTTCAGTTCTGTACGGAGTGAAAAATACCGAGGGCGTGTCAGAAGATTGACACACCCTCGGGTTACTTGTGCGCATGAAGGGACTCGAACCCATACGACCTGAGTCATTAGATCCTAAGTCTAACGCGGCTACCAATTACGCCACATGCGCTTATGACCTATATCCTAAATGGATTGGGACAGCACAAAGTTACGCATTATTTTCCATTCTCGCAAATATTCATCGATTTTCGGCGACAAAAACTGATAAAACACCGTCCTGCAGCCCGAATAATTCGAAAATTCGGGAGCCGAGTGAAATTAAATGGCCTAAGATTGGGTGTGCTGAATTAAAATCACTAAATTTGCTTGATGAAATCGACGCCACTATGAATGAAGAAGCACTGAGCCGCATGTATCTGAAGGAAACGTCCTTCCAGTCGCTGATGCAACACCGCATTTTCAACGTGTTGCTCGTGGCTTCGCCCTACGATGCATTCATTATCGAAGAAGATGGCCGCGTTGAAGAACAACTCTACAACGAATATGTGTCGCTCAACCTCAGTTCGCCCCCGCGCGTGACACGCGTCTCCACCATGGACGAAGGCATAGAAATGATGACCGTCAAGCCTTTCGACCTCGTGATAGCGATGCCGGGCAGCGACATCGCCGACACTTTCACCGGCGCCGTGAAGATGAAAGCCATCAGTCCGCTGGTGCCCATCGTAGTACTCACTCCATTCAGTAAAGAGGTGTCGCGACGCCTCGCTTCACAGGATTTCAGCGGAGTGGACTATGTCTTCAGTTGGTTGGGAAACATGGACTTGATACTCGCCATCATCAAGCTCCTCGAAGACAAGCTCAATGCCGACGATATCAGCGACGTAGGTGTGCAGATGATTATGCTCGTAGAAGACTCGGTACGCTTCTACTCGTCAGTGCTCCCCCATGTCTACAAATTCCTCCTCAAACAGTCCAAGGAATTCAGCACCGAGGCGCTCAACCAGCACGAACAGATGCTCCGTATGCGCGGCCGCCCCAAGGTGATGCTTGCCCGCAACTACGAGGAAGCCGAAGAGCTGTATAAGAAGTACGGTCACAAAATGCTCGGCATCATCAGCGACGTTTCCTTCAACCATAACGGTGCTAAAGACCGTGAAGCCGGCCTGAAGCTCGCCCGCTGGATACGCAATCAGGACCCCTTCCTGCCCATCATCATCGAATCTTCTGAGACTGTCAATGCCGGGAAGGTAGGCGATTTCGGCGGCATCTTCATCGACAAGAATTCCAAGAAACTGTCTGTCGACCTCGGCGCAGCCATCAGCGACTATTTCGGCTTCGGTGACTTCATCTTCCGCGACCCCGTCACGCACGAGGCAATAATGACTATCCACAACCTCAAGGAGCTGCAGCAGAAAATCTTCGATATACCCGCCGACTCGCTGCTGTTCCACGCCTCGCGCAACGACATCTCACGCTGGCTCTACTCCCGCGCCCTATTCCCCATCGCCGATGTGGTGAAGCTTCATCACTTCACCAGCGTCGAAGAGGCTCCGGCAGTGAAACGCCTCTTCTTCGACCTCATCATCAAGTACCGCAAGATGAAGAACCGCGGCGTGGTGGCAGTATTCAAGAAAGACCGCTTCGACCACTACTCCAACTTCGCCCGCATAGGTCAGGGCAGCCTCGGCGGCAAAGGTCGCGGCTTGGCATTCATCGACTCCATCATCAAGAAAAACTCCGAGTGCGACAACTTCGACGGGCTCACCATATCGATACCTCGCACGGTGGTGCTGTGTACTGACGTATTCGACGAGTTCATGAGCACCAACGACCTCTATCCAATAGCGCTCAGCGATGCCTCCGACCGCGAAATACTTGACGCCTTCCTGGCTGCCAAGCTCCCCGAGCATCTATTGGACGATATCCAGGCTCTGCTCGACGTGGTGGACACGCCTTTCGCCGTGCGTAGTTCGAGCCTGCTTGAAGACTCTCACTACCAGCCTTTTGCCGGCATCTATGCCACCTATATGGTGCCCTACTCGTCGGACTGCATCGTGCGTCTCCACTGGCTCGCCGACGCCATCAAGGGTGTCTACGCCTCCGTATTCTATGCAGCCAGCAAGACCTACATGACTGCAACAAGCAACGTCATCGACCAGGAAAAGATGGCGGTAATCATCCAGGAGGTTGTCGGCATCAAGCAGGGCGACTACTATTTCCCATCCTTCTCCGGTGTGGGTCGCTCGCTCAACTACTATCCCGTGGGTGACGAAAAAGCCGACGACGGAGTGGTGGAGATTGCTGTCGGGCTCGGCAAATACATCGTCGACGGAGGTCGCGGCCTGCGCTTCTCACCTCAGCATCCCGAGCATGCCCTTCAGACCTCCACACTCGACCTTGCCCTGCGCGACACTCAGACCAAACTCTTCGCCATCAAGCCGGTAGATGAGAATGACCTCAACTCATTCTCCGTGGACGTCGACGAGGGAACGAACCTCACCGAGCTGAACGTGCAGAAATTTGCATCCACAGGCGCTCTACGGTATATGGTATCGACATTCGATACCTATAACGGCATGCTCAAAGACTACGAGGAAGGCAATGGCCGCCGCGTTGTCACATTCGCCAACATCCTCAGAGACAAAGTACTGCCCGTATCCGAAGCCCTCGCCTTCATGCTCCGCGAAGGACAGACGGCCATGCAGCGACCAATTGAGATAGAGTTTGCCGGAACCATCCTACCCCGCCCCACCGATACCGGCATCAAGGGTCACCTCTACTGGCTCCAGATACGTCCTATCATAGACCGCAAGAACCTCATCAGCGACACCGTACTACGCCGTCCCGACGAGCAATTGATACTCCGTACCGAGACAGCACTCGGCAACGGACTCATCGAGGGCGTGCGTCACATCGTATATGTCAAGCCCGAAGGCTTCGACTCCATGGCCAACCGAGCTACAGCCGAGACCATTACCCGAATCAATAAAGACTTCGCCGCCAAGGGAGAAGGCTACGTCCTTATCGGGCCGGGGCGCTGGGGCAGCTCCGACTCCGCTCTCGGCATCCCCGTGCGTTGGGCCGACATACATGCCGCACGGCTCATCGTGGAGGCCTCTCTGCCCGGTTATCGTATAGAGCCGAGTCAGGGCACGCATTTCTTCCAGAATCTCACTTCCTTCGGTGTGGGTTATTTCACCATCGACCAGACCGGCGGCCAGGGGTTCTACGACAGCAGCTACCTCGACAGTCTGCCGGCAATCTTCGACGACGGCACAGTACGTATAGTCGAGTTCGAGGAGCCTCTGTCCATAGCTATCAACGGCCGTTCGGGACTCGGCACGGTACTCAAACCGGCATTCGCGGCCGACGACACAACCATTGAAACACTACTATAATGAGCGTATTACAAAATATAAAACGAATGTTCGGCTTCGGCGAAGACCTCGACGAAGAATATACAAGCGACGACTCCGCCGTTGAGCTTACTGCCTCGGCCGACAACACGTCTACCGACGCCGAAGTATCTCCCGTTGCCGTAGAGGCTGTAGTCGTAGAAGCTCCCGCCATCGACCCCAAGATGACGGAGCAGATATTTCAGGGCGTCCTGGAGGTATTCAACAGTGCCCTACCAGACTTCCTTGCTCGTAGCGTCGACCTCGAGGCGCAGAAACAGTTGCTCCTCGAGAGCCTGGATGCTTCGCTCAAGCAGTACCTCAACGACCTGATGGTCAGTGCCGAGCGCTATGCCGAATCGCGGTTGAGAAATGAATCAGAGATGTCACGACGCGAGGCTGAACGTCTGCGCACGGAGATGCAACAACTTGAGCAGCAGCGTACATCGCTCCGAGAGCAGCAGCTCAGCGCCGACCGCCGCCGTCGTGCGCTCGCCGACCGTGTCAATGACCTCGAAGGCAAGCTTGAAGCCGCCGACGCCGAGCGCGAACAGCTCCAGCTTGAGAACAAGAGTATGCTCAACAAGCTCAAAGTCGCTGATGTCCAACCCGGTGTAGTAGAAGAGATGAGCCGTTGCATAGACGACCTCCGCGCTCAGCTTGCAGCTAAGGAGGGTAATGCTCCGACAACGGTCGGCTCGGCGAGCGAATCTTCCAATTCCATAACCGAATCAACAGCCGCAGCTGAGGCCGCAGCCGAAAATAAACAGCTACAGGAGGCTCTCGCAGCGACGCAAGCCGATTTAGAGAAGTCTCGCGCCGAGCTTGCCGAACTGCAGCAGCGCATTGCCGACAATCAGACGCAGGCCGAGATGGTGCAGACCATGTACAACGACCTGCACAACCAGTATGTAAACGAGCGCCAGGCTCGCGAAAGCATTGAAAATGAACTGACAGACAGCCGCAACGCCTTCGCCAGGCTCGAACAAGAACTGTCAGACGGCAAGGCCGCCTGCGTATCTCTTGAACAAGAACTTACCGACAGTCGTTCTGCTTGTAAAGACCTTGAAAAAGAACTGGCCGAGGCCAGCGGTCTGCTCGAACAGGTCAACGAGATGCAGGAACAGTTCGGCAAGGTAGAAGCCGCCATACACAAGCGCGACGAACGTATAGAAAAGCTCAAAGCCACAAACAAACGTCTGCGCGAGGAACTTGCCTCCGCCCGGAATCAGCTCAGCGCTGCCGATGAAGTGAATCTCTTCGCCATCGCCGAGACAGAGGCTACAGCCAAGTCGGAGGCTCCCAAGGACTTACCTCCGCTGGAGGATGACTTCGAGGTGCCCGAATGGTTCGTCAGCGAGCCCGGCCCCGACGCACCGTCACTCCAGACGTCCTCCGAACCTTTCGGCTACTCGCAGCCCGTCAAGAAACCGCGCAAGCCGGATTCTGATGCACAGATGACTTTGTTCTAAACAATTGTCAATTCAGAGATGCGATACATCAGCACAAGGACACCTGATAAATCTGTCAGTCTGTACGAAGCAGTGACGAGCTGCCTCGCACCGGACGGCGGCATATATATGCCTGCCAATATTCCACAGATACCGCGTGCATTCTTCAACAATATCGGTGGTATGAGTCTGACGGACATTGCATTCGTAGTGGCCTCGGCTTTCTTCGCCGACGATGTCCCCGTGAATGTTCTGAAGAGTATCGTCGATGACGCCTTCTCCACACCGATTCAGCTCGAACAACTGACGGCTGACACTTTCGTGCTCGAATTGTTCCGCGGTCCCACACTGACATTCAAGGACTACGGTGCTCGCTTCATGGCGAGACTGCTACAATACTTTGACAAGGACGCCTCCGTGCCCCGGCATGTGCTCATAGCCACCACCGGCAATACGGGAGCTGCCGCAGCATCCGGCTTCTACCGGATGCAGAACGTGGATATCAGCGTACTATATCCGAAAGGCACCCTCAACTCTATGCAGAAGAGCGAGCTCGTAGCGCTCGGCGAGAACATCTACCCCGTGGAAGTGGCCGGTTCAATCGATGACTGCAAGCGATTGATACAGACTGCCATGACAGACGAGTCGCTGAGCTGCTTCAACCTCACCGGCGCCAACTCCATCAATATAGCCAGGCTCATACCGCAGGTTACCTTCGCGCTCTACGCTTACTCGCGCCTTGTCGCCGACGAGCACCGCGACGCCGACAAGGCTGTCTTCAGCATCCCCGCGGGAAACTACAGCAACGTTGTCGCCACGGCTATCGCCCGGAAGATGGGTATGCCCATGAGACATATCATAGCGGCTCCCGGGCATGCGCCGAGGAAGCATAGCCTCACACCGTCCATCGACATGCTCACCCCGACGGGACTGCCTCGACTCACAGAGCTGTACAACAACGACTTGAACCTTCTGCGCTCGGACATTACCATCGCTCCGTCGGTCGAAGATGCCACCATAGCTGATGTCATCAACCGCCTGCGCAGAGATCACTCATACACTATCGACCCACACGGCGCCGTGGCTATGGCCGCCGCCGAAAAGTTCGACGCCGACGGTGCGCCGAAAATAGTATTCGCCACCGGACACCCGGCCAAGCAACTCGATGCAATGACTCGTATCACGGGAGGGGCTATCGAGATGCCGCACCAAATCAATAAATGGATGACCGGACGGCGACAACCTCTTATTATTCCGCCCACCCTCCCGGCTCTTAGAAAACATTTACACTCAATAAAGTAGAAAGATGGCAAACAAACGAGAACTTAAGAAATTCATCCGCAACACCTGCGGAGCACTTGCGCTCGACATGATTCAGGCAGGCGAGCTCTTCCCTGTAATCGAAAGCCAAGACGTACAGAAGGTAGTACTCGAAGCAGCCAAGCTGCAGACAGCAACCCTCCGCCGTATCGAAATCGCCTTCGACCGTCGCCGCGCCGACTTCGAGAACGCCAAGGAATACGCCAAAGCGCGCCATGAATATTACAACAAGGCCTACGCTGCGCTCCTCGACAACTTCGACAAGGAAGTAGCCGCCATCCTCACACTTATGAATCAGTCCCTTCCGGAAGAAGTCCGTGAGGTATTCAAAAAAGCCGCTGTGAAATGAAAGCCCTTGCACGATTGTTGCTTAAAATGGCCGGATGGAAGGTAAATATCACTGTCCCGGACTATCATAAATGCATCATCTGTGTCGCTCCTCACACAAGCAACTGGGATTTCATTATCGGCAAACTCGCCTACGCCTCCGTAGGACGCCGGGCAGGATTCCTGATGAAAGATAGTTGGTTCGTATGGCCGCTCGGATATTTCTTCCGCGCCATCGGCGGTATCCCCGTGAGCCGGCGTAACAAGAAACGTTCTCTCACCGACCTCATCATCGAGAAATTCGATGCCTCACAGGAACTTACGATCGCCATAACCCCGGAGGGCACACGCTCGCGTACTACTGAATGGCACACCGGATTCCTTCGCATTGCCCGCGATGCTCATGTGCGTATCGTACTCGGTGCGATAGACTATTCCACCAAGCAGGTCGTGATTGAGAAGACCTTCAGACCGTCCGACGACTTCGAGGCCGATATGCGAGTCATTAAAGAATACTACCGTCCCTTCAAGGGCAAATATCCCGATAAATTCGCTACTGAATGATACCCTACTCCGACAGACTGCGTGTGGCATTGCTACCACTCGACATCAAATGGGCTGAGAAAGAGACGAATCTCGCTGCTGTGGCCCGTGCATTCGAACATCTACCGGAGAGCACCGACATTGTTGTGCTCCCCGAGCTGTTCTCAACCGGCTATGCCGACGATATAGATGCCATGCAAGCTCTGGCGGAGAGGAACACTCAGTCCACCATTGATTTTATCAAGAATCTCGCCAACAAGTACACAGTAGCGATAGCAGGAAGCTTCCTCGCTTCGACGCCGCCAAAGATCTACAATCGCGGCTTCTTCATAGAGCCCTCCGGCGAAGAGACTTACTACGACAAGCGACACCTGTTCTCCGTCAGCGCCGAGAGTCACATTCTGGCTCCCGGCGACAGGAGGATGCCCTCGGTTCGCTTCCGCGGTTGGAACATATCTATGATAGTATGCTATGATTTGCGTTTCCCCGTATGGTGCCGAGCGCGACGCAATGAGTACGATCTGCTGCTCGTACCGGCCAACTGGCCGCAGGCCCGAGGATATGCCTTCGAGCACCTCCTCATCGCGCGAGCTATTGAGAATCAATGCTATGTGGCGGGAGCCAACCGTGGAGGCCAGGACACTTATGGCCTCTACGACGGACTCACGCAAATATATGACTACCGCGGCATGCCCATAGGGAACTCAGACGGAAATAGTCCTTTCGTAACGGCCGACCTGAGCCGACACAATATTGATGATTTCAGAACCAAATTCCCGGTGGCAGACGACGCCGACGATTTCAATCTCCTACAATGAACAATACTATCAGCCTTTCACAACTTATCACTCGTCTTGCAGAAGTGAGCGGTGTTGACACCAACACTGCCCGACGCTTCCTGCGACTGTTTTTTGAGACTCTCGCCGACGGCGTAAAAGAGAATCAGTCGGTAACAATCAAGAATCTCGGCACTTTCTCTGTCACAGAGAGCATTACCGGCGAGCGTAAGATAGCATTTGCTCCGGATGCAACCTTGGCGCAGGAGTTGAACCGTCCCTTTGAAATGTTCGAAGCCGTAGAGCTTGCCGACGACGTGGACTTCAGCAACGTCACAGTGCCCGAGCCTGAGCCCGAAGAAGCTCCCAAGGCTGCCCCCGTTGAAGCAACTGCGCCCGAGCAGCCCATAGTAGCGCCTCATGTACCTGAGACATCTCAGCCGGAATTAGCTGTGACTGAAACTATTGTACATGAAGCTGTTGAAGCACAGCCTACCGAGTACACCTTCCCGGTCGAAGGCGAGTCTTTCTTTGCTCAGGAAGAACCCACGCAAGCCCCCGAGGCCATTGCCGCTCCCGCCGCTGACGACACACCTCAGAGCATCCCGGAGCCCACGATACCCGACCATGTCGCTATGCCACAGCAATACGCCCCACAAGCTGTACACCCCGCTACCACTCCTTCTCAAGATACTGCGCAAGCTCCGACTCAAGCACCCGCGCAGACTCCCCGCAGGCCGCGCAGGCACTATCATCAGCACAAGTTGAGCAAGGAAAACTCTACATCAACAAAATATCTTATCTGGAGCTTCGCCGGCGTCATACTTGTGGCCATCTTCGCCTACATCGCCGCCGTCGTACTCACTCCTGTAACACCTCCGGAGGACTACGACTCTCTCGCCGCACTGGCAGTCAACACCGAAGAAGAGATACCTACCATTAGTGTGGACGAAGTAAATACCCCCGCCACAAACGCTACTCAGGCTGCTGCAACTCAAGCACCTGCCACACCCCCTGCAGAATCTGCCGTAGCACCCGAGACTAAACCTGCAGCCGAAACCAAACCGACTCCCTCGACTGCAAAAGAACCTGTCTATGACACCGTCGAAAAGAGCCTCATCCAGCTCGCTCGCAAGCACTACGGCGAACACCTGTTCTGGGTATACATCTTCGAAGCCAACCGCGACGTAATTGCCAACCCGAATCAGATCCGGCCCGGTACCAAGGTAGTCATCCCCGACCGTAGCACTATCCCTGGCAAAGACCGTGCCGAAGCGCGCGAAATCGCCAAGAAACGCCAGAGCGAAATCCTGTCAAAATACAAATAATCATCCGTATGAATTTCGATATCAACAAACTACTGCGATTCCTCCTCATCGCACTCATCATAGTAGCCTGCTTCCTCTGAGAGGTCTCTGTAACTACGACCTCAGAGCCATTTGATTTTCCGCATCCATATACATGTGATTACCGCCAGAGCAAACCCGACGCTACCGATGGCAGCAAAAGCCCAGTGATTGTCCATAGAGATACCCACGTCAACATTCATGCCGTAGAAACTGGCTATCAACGTGGGTATCATCAGAATAAGTGAGATACTGGTGAGACGCTTCATGATGGCGTTGACATTGTTTGATATCACCGAGGCGTAAGTATTGAGTGTCCGGTCGAGCATCTGTGTGGCGATAGTGACAGTAGAATCGGCCTGACGAAGCTCAATGCTCACGTCTTCGAACAGCTCTTTATCGAGCTCGTGGCCGTACAATCTTTTGATACGGTCGAGCAGGATATTATTACCACTGATAGAGGTGGCAAAGATGACGAAGGATTTCTGCAGGTTCATCAGGCGCAGCAACTCCTCATTGCGGATACTCTCGCGCAGTCCGCTCTCGGCATCAGCTACCATGTTTTTGACATCTTTCAGATACGCCAGATACCAGTAGGCTGAGCTATTGAGCAGCCGCAGGATAAAATCCGGCGCTGTAGGTACGTCGATACCTCGCTTTTGCGAGTGTTCCACAAAGTCGGGAATGAGTTTATTGGTATAGTAGCACACCGTGATGATGTACTCACCATTGACGATAACACCGACTGGAACAGTCACATATGGCACACCCTCTTTTTTATATTCGATGGGAATACGGAGGATGGTACATATCCAACCGTCGTTGCGCTCCACGCGTGGCCGCTCGTCAATATCGGATATATCTTCGAGGAAGTCTCCGGGCAAACCGAACCGAGACATGAGAGTCTCCAGCTCCTCGGGTGTCGGTTGTTCAACATCCACCCAGCAACCGGAGCTCCATTCGCCTACCTCCGCGAATCCGTTCTCACACTTCAGATATGTTATCATATTCCTTAATCCTTAATGCTCGCAAAATTAGCAATTTTATTAATACCTCACAACACACGTCGGTCGAAGCGTAAGCCTGTCACAGCGATGAGACAACTTATCTGTGATACTGCTCAATAATTCCAACTAATTTCTTAGTGTCAGCACTTCGAAATATTGGGGCAACGAACGATGACCCACGTCGACACTTGGGCAAAAAACTTGTAGCATTGAGCAAAATCAAAGATACATAGAATTTTGCTATATTTACACACCTTAGAAAGGTGAGAAAAGGAATTTTTTTACCTAATTTTGCCTGCGGAAACCGGCACTAACACCGGAAAAAGAAAATATAAACGTCAATACCCTACCATGCGACGATTTGGTATAACACTTCTTGCAAGTATTGCCGCTGTTATCGGCTGCCATGCGCAGTTGACACTCGACTACTGCCGCAGCAAAGCGACTGAAAATTATCCGCTTATTAAAAAGTATAAGTTGGTGGAGAACACTACTGTGCTCTCTCTGTCCGACATCAACCGCGGTTGGTTGCCCCGCATCGGCGTATTCGCCCAGGGCACCGTACAAAACACGGTATCGGCCTTCCCTGAGGTTCTGGGCAATATTCTCCACCAGAACGGTATGGATGTCGCCGGAATGAGCAAATTCCAATATAAAGCCGGCGTTGAGCTGTCGCAGACAATATGGGACGGCGGCCTGTCGAAAGCCAACCGTTCTGTCGAGCGAGCCACGGCAGATGTGACGCAAGCCGGTATTGATGTTGATATGTACGCCATCAACGAGCGTGTGGACAATATCTACTTCGGCATCCTCCTTCTTGACGATCAGATAGCTCGCGTAGAATCCACCATCAGCCTTCTCGAGAGCAACCTCGCGCGCGTGAAAGTCATGGTAGAGAACGGTACTGCGCTGCCGTCGGATGCCGACATGATTGAGGCCAACATCATAGAGATGCGTCGTCAGCTCACCGAAGCAAACACTACCCGCAAGGCATATCGCTCTGTACTCGCAATATATATTAATGAGGAAGTGGGTAACCAGACTCTCGAAAAGCCACAGACCGAGATGCCTGCTGAGATGATTTCAGCGCGCCCCGAACTCTCCTTGTTCGACCGTCAGATCAACCTCTACGACGCACGACGGAGCGCTGTCAAAGCTTCGCTTATGCCCCGGTTCGGCTTCTTTGCCCAGGCTTATTACGGATATCCCGGACTGAATATCTTCAAAGGCATCATGGAGCGCAACGCTACATTCAATGCCGTTGCCGGTGTCAACGTATCGTGGAAGATAGATTCTTTCTACACCCGCAAGAACGCCAACTCAAAGCTGGACATTGCCGCCGACATGACCCGCAACGACCGCGATGTGTTCCTCTACAACACCAAGATTGCCACCGAGCAGGAAGTTGCCGCCATTGACGGCATCAAAGCCGTGATGGCTGACGACTCGCGCCTCATCGAACTGCGCAAGAGCGTACGCGAAGCTGCGGAAGCACAGCTGGCCAACGGTATCATCGATATGACAGCGCTCCTATCCAAAATCAACGATGAGAATCAGGCCGAACTTACTGCCTCATACCATCAGGTGCAACTCCTTCAGAACATTTACAAGCTCAAACACACTCTCAACCGATAATCTGAAAATCAATATATTATGAAACTGTTCGGAATAATGATGACCACGGCAGCCCTTGCAGCCGTCCTTACTGCCTGCTCCAAGAAGGATGTCGACTACGATGCATCAGGTATATTCGAGACTACGGAAGTGGTAGTATCAGCCCGAGGCAACGGTGAAATCGAACTGTTCAATGTAGAAGAAGGGCAGCAACTCACAGCCGGCACCGAAGTGGGCTATATCGACACCCTGCAGCTCGACCTGCAGCGGCGCCAGTTGCTCGCCAACATGAGCGCAGCCGACAGCCATCGCCTCAACGAAAGCCGTCAGCTCGCATCGCTGCGTCAGCAGATTGCCAATCTCAAGACAGAGAAAGAGCGCTTCGAACGCCTCGTCAAGGACAATGCCGCCACATCCAAACAGCTCGATGACATCAACTATCAGATTGAAGTACTCGAAAAACAGCTTGCCGCAACATCAGAACAGATATCGAGCAGCAACACCGGCATCAAGGAACAGACCACCGGTATCGCCGCTCAGATAGCACAGATAGATGCCAAGATTGCCGACTGCATTATCTCCAGCCCCGTCAATGGTATCGTATTGGCCAAGTACGCCGAAGCCGGCGAATATGCGGCCACAGGCAAACCGCTCTTCAAGGTAGGCGATATCAGCCGGATGAAACTCCGTGCCTACGTCACTGCACCCCAGCTCACCGAATTGCATGTAGGCCAGGAGGTAAAGGTGTACGCCGACCTCGGCGAGAGCGACCGCAAAGAATTCAACGGCAAGGTGATATGGATAAGCGACGAAGCCGAATTCACCCCCAAAACCATCCAGACTCGCGACGAGCGCTCCAACCTCGTCTATGCCGTCAAGATTCTCGTAGACAATGACGGTACTATCAAACGAGGAATGTACGGCGATGTGAAATTCTGATACCGGCACACAAAGTATAATACCCGTATAAGGATGAGTATAATATCTGTAAAAGACCTCGTAAAGACCTACAACAAGGGACGCACAAAGGCCGTCGACAATCTGTCGTTCGACGTGGAGCGCGGTGAGATATTCGGACTCATCGGGCCCGACGGCGCCGGCAAAACGTCCATCTTCAGGATGCTCACCACCCTCATTCTTGCCGACTCCGGCACTGCCACGATAGACGGAATGGATGTGGTCAAGGATTTCAAGAAGATACGTCAGCATATAGGATATATGCCCGGCCAATTCTCTCTCTATCAGGATATGACAGTAGAGGAGAATCTCGCTTTCTTCGCCACAGTGTTCAACACCACTATCGAAGAGAACTACCATCTTGTCAAGGATATATACGAGCAGATAAAACCCTTCAAGGATCGCCGCTCCGGCAAACTCTCCGGCGGTATGAAACAGAAACTCGCCCTCTGCTGCGCACTCATCCATGCCCCCTTAGTGCTCTTCCTCGACGAGCCCACCACGGGTGTCGATCCGGTAAGCCGTAAGGAATTCTGGGAGATGCTTCAGAAATTGAAGCACGACTTCAAGCTCACCATCATCGTGTCCACACCCTATATGGACGAAGCCGTGCAGTGCGACCGTATTGCCCTTATACAGAATGGCCGCTTCCTCACCATTGACTCCCCGGACGGTATCATCGACAAGTATAGAGAGACTCTCTGGGCGATAAGGAGCAATCAGATGCACCGTCTGCTCAATGATCTGCGTCAGACTCCGGGCGTCCTCACAGCCTCCGGCTTCGGTGAGACACACCATGTCACCGTAGACCCGTCCGTACTCACGCAGGAGAGCCTCAAAAATTCTTTGGCCGCCCTCGGCCACACCGAAATCGAGGTGACGGCTATACGTCCTACAATAGAGGACTGTTTCATGGACCTTCAGAGCTAAATCAGCTATGGACAATCATGTAGTAATCAAGGCAGAAGGCCTCACGAAGAAATTCGGAGACTTCACAGCTACCGATCATATCTCCTTCGAGGTACACCGAGGCGAAATTTTCGGTTTCCTCGGCGCCAACGGAGCCGGTAAAACGACCGCCATGCGCATGCTGTGCGGACTCTCGCGCCCAAGCGAGGGCAATGCCATCGTGGCAGGATTCGACGTGAAAGACCATTACGAGGATGTCAAGCGGCACATCGGATACATGTCGCAGAAATTCTCGCTCTACGACGACCTCACAGTGGAGGAGAATCTTAAGCTCTTCGGCGGCATCTACGGCATGCCACGCAAGAAGGTGGCTGAGATGATTACCGCCCTGCTGAAAGACCTGGGATTCGAATCCGAGCGAAAGACCATGGTGCGCTCGCTCCCTCTGGGATGGAAACAGAAGCTCGCTTTCTCCCTTTCAATTTTCCACGAGCCTCAGATAGTGTTCCTCGACGAACCAACAGGTGGAGTCGACCCTGTGACCCGACGTCAGTTCTGGGAACTGATATATAAAGCTGCCGACCGAGGTATCACAGTATTCGTAACCACGCACTACATGGACGAAGCCGAGTATTGCGACAGAGTATCAATAATGGTCGACGGCAAAATCCGCGCGCTCGACACTCCGGACAATCTCAAAAAGCAGTTCGGAGGAGAGTCGATGTACGATGTATTCTACGCTCTCGCACGTGGCGCAAAACGAGGTGACTGATCCCGCGTGATTATCATATAAATAGACCGATTATGAAACAATTACGGTCCTTTATCAAAAAGGAATTTATCCACATACTCCGCGACCCGCGGTCGCTCCTCATTCTACTGGTGATGCCCCTGCTGTTGGTGATTCTCCCCGGATACGTCATCAAGAATGATGTGAAGGATATCCGCGTAGCCGTCATCGACAGGTCGCGCGACGAGATGACTTCGCAGATTATCGACCGACTGGCATCCAACAGCTACTTCCATCTTACCGACAACCTCGACAATGAGGAAGAGGCGCTTAATAAATTCAAGAACAATGAGATAGACCTCGCCGTCATCTTCGGACCCGACTTCGCCGACCGTCTGTTGCACACACACGATGCAGAGATTCAAATCATTGCCGACGGCAGCGAGCCGAACCAAGCAACAGTCCGAGTGACCTATGCTCAGCAAGTTATCGCTCAATTTCAGAAAGAATTGCAGCAACAGGCAGGGTTGCCGGCCGGGATGAATATCCGCATCGCCAACCGCATGCTCTACAATCCGCAGCAGCGATCGGAGGTCAACTTCGTGCCGGGCATCATTGCAATGATTATTCTACTGATTTGCTGTATGATGACTTCGGTTGCAATCGTTCGTGAACGCGAGACGGGTACCATGGAGATACTCCTGGCCTCCCCGCTGCCCACCATTGTCATAGTGCTCGCCAAACTTGTACCCTATCTCGTAATATCACTTCTCGACCTTGCCGCAATCCTCTGTATATCGGTATTCCTGATGGATATTCCTATGGAGGGTAACCTCATTCTTTACCTGGCAGTATCATTCATCTACATCCTTACGGCACTGATGTTGGGGCTACTCATCTCTACCGTCATCAAGACGCAGATGACAGCCATGCTCATCTCACTCCTGCTCATTATTCCTACCATCTATCTCTCAGGCATGGTGTTCGACATTGCCAGCATGCCGCTACCGGCACAGATTGTCAGCAATATAGTCCCTGCCAAATGGTTCATCCTCGCCTCTCGTAAGATTATGATTGAGGGTGTCGAGGCAAGTTATGTGATGAAAGAACTCATGATTCTTGTGGCCGAACTGATTGTGTTCCTCCTCCTGGCATGGAAATTCTTTAAAACAAGACTGGAATGAAAGCCCTTAAATATCTTCTGGTGAAGGAGTATAAGCAGATGTTCCGCAACATCGTACTCCCTATTGTTTTCATCATCCTCCCGTTGGCGATGATGAACGTTGTCCCCAAGGTCGCCACACAGGAAGTGACGCACCTCAACATTGCTGTAGTCGATCAAGACCACTCCGACCTCTCCCGTCGCCTGGTGCAGAAGGTATCCGCATCGCCCTATTTCAATCTCTATGCGAGTTGTCCCACCTACGGAGTAGCTCTCGAACAACTCGAAAAAGGCAACGTCGACTTCATCCTCACCATCGAGAATGATTTCGAGAAGAACCTTTACCGCACCCACGGCGCCGAAGTGATGACCTCTGTCAACGCCGTCAACGGTATGAAAGGCGGTGTAGGCAACGGTTATCTGACACAGATTATTCAGCAGTACGCCCGTGAAATCAGTGTTGACGAAGGCATCATTGCAGCCCCGGCAGCCGAGGTCAAGTCACGCTTCCTCTTCAACCCCGAGCTGGCCTACAAACCCTATATGATACCCGCCCTTATGGCCATGACACTCATCTTGCTCGTAGGCTTCCTCCCTGCACTCAACATCGTAGGCGAAAAAGAGCGCGGAACCATAGAGCAAATAAATGTAACACCTGTAGGACGTGTCGAATTCATCCTCTCCAAAATGATACCCTACTGGTCCGTAGGTCTTTTTATTGTAGCTTTCTCAATATTTCTGGCCTGGCGAGTGCAGGGTGTCATCCCGGCAGGACATGTATGGGAGATATTCCTATTCAACATAGTATATATCCTCACCATCTCATCCTTCGGTCTGGTGATTTCGAACTATTCGGATAATATGCGACAGGCTGCTGTAGTGATGTTCTTCTTCATCGTCATCTTCATCCTCACCAGCGGTCTGATATCACCTATCTCCGCCATGCCCGAGTGGGCCAAGAAAGTGACACTTCTCAACCCTCTCCGCTACATCATCACCGCCATGCGCGAGATATACCTCAAAGGCAGCTCTTTCCACGACCTCCTCTCTCAGTTCATCCCGCTCACTATCTACGGCATAGTTATGGGTCTCTGGGCACTCAAGAGTTATCAGAAAAACGGCTGATAACAGCCGCCTCGAATCCCGAGCTCTGACAGCACTTTCTTCCGACTAATCGCTAATTTTGCACTTGTCAGTTGAGAGTAGGTGACAGTACTAAAGTCGGGGGAGGTATAAAAATATCGCCGGTGAGGGGTGGTAAATGAAAAAGTTGGTGTAATTTTGTAGGTGAATATTAATCTACTGTGATGAAACGAATACTCTTTCTTGCCACTCTGCTGGTGGCCTTATGTTGTCGTGCCGGACGTGTGACGGATATTGTCGAACTGCGAGTAGCCCCTGCCGGTGGCGAATGGACCGTGGCCGTTGGCGACAAGGTGGCCTTCACTATTATGCTCACAGAGAGCAATGTGGGCGTCAACGGCATAGAGGTGGAATACGAAATCGGCCCGGATCTTATGGAGCCCGCTATCAAGGGTAAAGCCACCGTGAAAGATGGTATAGCCACTGTTAAAGGCGGCACGATGAAGGTGCCTGGCTTCCTGCGCTGCAAGGCCAACTGTACCGTCGGTGGCAAGAAATATTCTGCTATGGGTACTATCGGTTTTTCGCCCGAGAAGATAGAACCTACAGTATCATACCCTGCTGACTTCATGGACTACTGGGCTGGCGTACTGTCCAAATGCCGTGCCACGGAGTTGCATCCCGAGATGACCCTCCTGCCAGAGAAGTGTACCGAGACGGTGGATGTGTATCAGGTGAACTATACCGCCGGTGGTCGCAATACCCGCTTCTACGGTATGCTGGCGATGCCCAAGGGTGACGGCCCCTTCCCTGCCGTTGTGCAGTATCCCGGCGCGGGTGTCTACGCTATCGACGCCCCCGTATCCTTCGCCGAGAAAGGCGTGATAGCCATGGCTATCGGTATTCATTCGATCCCCAACAATCTGGATGCCACGATGTACCGCGACCTTGAAGGCGGACCCCTCGCCTCCTATCCCCGCATCAACGTGGAGCGTCGCGACGACTACTACTACAACCGCGTAATACGCGGTGCCGTGCGCGCCATCGACTTCATCGAGACGCTGCCTCAGTTCAACGGTTGCGTGGCTACCTACGGCGGCAGCCAGGGCGGTTTCCTCGCCATAGCAGTGGCAGCACTCCATCCGTCGGTGAAGTACGTTGCCGCCAATTTCCCTGCCATGAGCGACCTCACCGGATATGCTCACAATCGAGCCGGAGGCTGGCCGCACCTCTTCAAAGACGAAAAGGCTCGCACACCGCTACTGCTGAGCAACCTGAGCTACTACGACACGGTCAATTTCGCCCGCAACATCTCTGTGCCCGGCTACTATGCCTTCGGCTTCAATGACCTTACCTGTGCACCGACCACCACCTACTCGGTGTACAACAGCGTGAAGGCACCCAAAACACTCTATACGGCTCCTCTGGCTGGCCACTTCCTGCTCACCGAACAGGCCGACGCCGAGCGTGCCGAGCTCATCAATTTCCTGAAAGAGTGTAAGTAACAGATGGAACCGAAGAACATCGAGGTGCGCGGCGCCCGCGTACACAATCTCAAGAACATAGATGTAGACATCCCTCTGGGACAAATCGTCGGCATAGCCGGCGTGTCCGGGTCGGGCAAGTCGTCGCTCGCTCTCGGTGTTCTCTACGCCGAAGGGTCGCGGCGCTATCTCGAATCGCTGTCGACCTATACACGGCGCCGCATGACGCAGGCAGCCAAGGCCGATGTCGACGATCTGCGTTATATCCCTTCGGCCATCGCACTCCATCAGCGTCCCGGTGTACCGGGCATGCGCAGCACCTTCGGCACAAGCACCGAGCTGCTCAACAACCTGCGCATACTATTTTCGCGCCTCTCGGAATATCCGTGCCCCAAGTGCGGCACGTACCACAAACCTACGATAGACATCGCGGCAGAGAGCGGTCCGCTGGTGTGCGCCAATTGTGGCACCACTTTCCACGCTCTCGGCGCCGAGCAACTCGCCTTCAATAGCGAAGGCGCCTGCGAACGTTGCGGAGGTACCGGCGTCGCACTGGCGGTGGATCGTTCGACCCTCGTGCCTGACGAATCACTCACCATCGACGAGGGAGCAGTGGCACCGTGGAAGACTCTCATGTGGGCACTTATGACGGATGTCGTCCGCGAACTCGGTGTACGCACGGACGTGCCTTTCAATCAACTGACGCCCAAGGAACGCGAAATCGTATTCAACGGTCCGGCGGAGAAAGTCCCCATCCTCTATCGTGCGAAGAAGACCGACACGGCGGCCAAACTTGACTTCACCTACTATAACACCGTACACACCGTAGAGAATGCCCTGGCCAAAGTGACCGACGAAAAAGGCATGAAGCGCGTTGAGAAATTCCTCAAGAGCGAAGTCTGCCCTTGCTGTCACGGCACACGCCTCTCCGAGAAAGCCCGCGGCCCGCGCATTATGGGAATCAATCTCGCCGAGGTGACAGCTATGTCGCTGACAGATCTCATAGAGTGGATTCAGAAGGTACCGGCATGGCTGCCGGACGAGATGCGGCCTATGGCTCGCAGCATCATCGACTCGTTCATGCTCACGGCACGCCGACTGATGGAGCTGGGTCTTGGCTACCTAACACTGGACCGTGCGGCTTCAACTTTATCGACCGGAGAACGTCAGCGCATGCAACTCGCCCGCGTGGTACGCAACCGCACCACAGGAGTACTCTATGTACTTGACGAACCGTCTATCGGACTTCATCCGGCGAATATAGAAGGCCTCACCGGCGTGATGCACGACCTCATTCACGACGGCAACTCAGTAGTACTCGTCGACCATGACACGCAGATACTAAAGGAGTCGAACCGGGTGATAGAACTTGGGCCGGAAGCCGGGGCAAATGGTGGCCGAATCATCGCCGAGGGCACTGTCGCGCAGATAGAGCAGAATCCGGCGTCGATGATAGGTCCTTTCCTGGCCGGCCGCGAAGATAAGAGAATACGTCCTGCTGTGGCGGCCTCCGAGATGTTCGACAAAGGTGTCATAGAGATGTCAATGACCGCACTGCACACAGTCAAACCGCTCACCTTGAGAATTCCCAAAGGACGTCTCACGGTAGTAACCGGTATGTCGGGCTCCGGCAAGACGACGGTCATCCTTGAGAGCCTCGTGCCCGGTCTGACTGCGATAATAAAGGGCGAGAAGTTGCCCGAACATGTTACTTCAGTATCGGCCAAGGGAATAGAGAACGTCAAACTGATAGACTCAACGCCAATCGGAGCAAACGTGCGGTCCACCGTGGCGACGTATGCCAATGTTCACGATGACTTGCGCAAGCTCTTCGCCAAGCAGCCGTCGGTCAAAGAACTGGGGTATAAAGCCGGCGACTTCTCGTACAACACCGGCAGCCTGCGCTGTCCCGAATGTGATGGTACCGGTGAGATAAGCCTCGATGTACAGTTCCTGCCGGATGTGGATATCCCCTGCCCTCTCTGCAACGGCTCGCGCTACGCCGCCGAAGCATGGGATGTGAAGTGCACCAACAAGCACGGCGACACATTCTCCCTGCCGCAGCTCATGGGGCAGGATGTCAACACCGCTATCGGCAGCTGCGAGGACTGGAAAACGCTCAAGCAACGTCTTGAGACACTTCGCGGGCTCGGGCTGGGCTATCTCACTCTCGGAGAGGCTACTCCGAGCCTGTCGGGCGGTGAGGCGCAGCGGCTCAAACTGGCGCTTGAGATGGGGCGCGAACAAGGCAACACTCTATTCGTCTTCGACGAACCCACCATAGGTCTCCATCCGCTCGACGTGCGCACCTTGCTCGGTGTCTTTCAACAACTTATAGAACTCGGCGCCACCGTAGTAGTGATAGAGCACGACCTTGACGTGATGCGCAATGCCGACTATATCATAGACATGGGACCCCAAGGAGGTATCGCCGGCGGCGAGATTGTTGCCGAGGGTACGGCGGCCGAAGTTGCTGCCAATCCCGCCAGCATCACAGGAAGGTACATTGTACCGCTCGATTGAAAACAGCGGGCTTGCGTAGGCTTTCATTTTTAAGTGAGCTTTGCGCTACACACTGCACTTAAGCATACAAAAATAATGTGATAGGCGGCGAGTATTTATTAATTCAGTAATTTTTTCAACAATAATATATGGTTTCTGTAGACGGACTGACAGTAGAATTCGGTGGTACTACCCTCTTCAAAGATGTTTCATTTGTTATCAACCCCAAGGATCGCATAGCCTTGATGGGCAAGAACGGCGCAGGCAAGAGCACGCTGCTCAAGATTCTGGCCGGCGTACGTCAGCCCACCCGCGGCTCGGTGTCCGTCCCGAAGGATTGCACGGTATGCTATCTGCCACAGCACATGATGACAGAGGATGGTCGTACCGTATTCGAAGAGGCATCGCAGGCATTCGCACACCTCAAAGAGATGGAGGCGGAAATCGATGCTATGAACAACGAGCTGGCCACGCGCACCGACTACGAGAGCGACTCCTACATGCAGTTGATAGAAAAGGTGTCGGCTCTAAGTGAGAAATTCTATGCCATCGACCTCACCCACTTCGAGGAGGATGTGGAGAAAGCCCTGCTCGGCCTTGGCTTCGAGCGGACGGACTTCGACCGCCCCACGTCGGAATTCTCCGGCGGCTGGCGTATGCGCATCGAACTAGCCAAACTCCTTCTGCAGAATCCCGATGTGCTGCTGCTCGACGAGCCGACGAACCACCTTGACATCGAATCAATAGGCTGGCTCGAAGACTTCATCATAAACAGCCCCATGGCCGTAGTCGTCATCAGTCATGACCGCCGCTTCATCGACAACATCACCACCCGCACCATCGAGGTGACTCTCGGGCGCATCTACGACTACAAAGCCCGCTACAGTCACTACCTCGAACTTCGCAAGGAGCGCCGTCAGCAACAGCAGAAGCAGTACGACGACCAGCAGAAGCAGATAGCCGAAGCGCGCGAGTTTATAGAACGTTTCAAGGGCACCTACTCAAAGACTTTCCAGGTACAAAGCAAGGTGAAATGGCTGGAAAAACTTGAGATAGTGGAGGTTGACGAGGAAGACACCTCGGCGCTGCGTCTCAAGTTCCCGCCCTGTCCGCGCAGCGGCAGCTATCCTGTGATAGCGGAGGGCGTGGGTAAGAGCTACGA
>CAMWKV010000015.1 GCA_947174915.1 uncultured Porphyromonadaceae bacterium
CTCCCCGGCCTGAAAGCATCCGTTTCCGGCACATATACGGGCCACATGCTCGTACAACACCTGCAAGGCTCCGGCACGCCTGTCGACGTGGCCTCCATCACACGACGCTTCCTCGACGCAAGCATCAAATTCACCTACACGATGAAATTCTACAACCGTGTGACAGCCGATTTCTCAGCCGGCGTAGCGAATATCTTCAACGCCTACCAGAGCGACTTCGACATGGGTCCTATGCGCGACTCCGGCTACATCTACGGTCCGGCACTCCCACGCAGCATCACAGCCTCCGTAAGCCTAAGCATCTAACATACAAAATACCGGCCAGCCTGCAATATCAAATAGCGCGGCCGGTGTTTTTTTGTCGGGTCGGGGGAAATGTGTATATTTGCACTTATGAAAGTCAGCGGCGGGATGAAGGTGCTATTCGGTGCTGTCAGCGTTTTTGTACTGGCAGCCCTGGCCGTGGCGGGTCTTATGATCCGTCAACGCACTGTTGCCCGCATATCCCACATCGATATTGACCAAGAGCACTACCCTGTGCGTGGCCTCGACATATCTGCCCACAACGGCACGCCGGACTTCGACTCCATCGCTGCCGCCGGCATAGATTTCGTGTATCTGAAGGCCTCCGAGGGCATGACTTTCCGCGACCCGGCATTCATGCGCAACTATCTCGCCGCCCGTCGCGCGGGGCTTGCCGTGGGTGCCTATCACTTCTTCCGCTTCGACTGCGACGCCGCCATGCAGTCGTCGAATTTCCTCGCTGCCATCGTGGGATGCGACTTTCAGCTACCGCCCGTCATTGACATCGAGGAGTGGGGTAACCCCACAGGCTATGACAGCCGCAACATAGCCCGGCGACTCGAGCTGATGATAGACGCCGTACGAGCCCGGCGCGGGACTGTCATGCTGTACACCAATAAGAAAGGCCTCGCCCGCTATCTCGGCACCATGGGCGGTGATATGCCGGAGCTGTGGATATGCTCCTTCACCGACCCTCCTGTGGAACAGTCATGGCGCCTGTGGCAGCACAGCCATAGCGGCAAAGTATCCGGCGTACGCGGCGACGTGGATCTCAACACCTTCAACGGCAGCCGCGACGAGTGGCTCCTGTGGCTCGACAACTTCAGACCCGCAGCAGATTCCACAGCGGATTCCACAGCCGAATGATGCTACCCAGACTATCGGCAATAATACACAACAGATACACAATAAAATAGTACTGCAAACGTTAGATAAAAGACATACCTTGTCCTATATACAATCTACGCACCACAGATGAATCGAATATATTGCTCTCTCCTCCTGCTTGTAACCCTCATCCTGGGTAGCCAGACGATGTCGGCTTTCGACCCCTCTGTCTACACAGCCACCTCGGCGCTCGCCGAAGGCCGATGGGTGAAAATATCCGTTCCGTCGGACGGCCTCTACCGCATCAGCACTGCCAGTCTGCGTTCGTGGGGTATCGACCCTGCGCGTGCCGTCGTACTCGGCTACGGCGGTCACCGTCAGGACGTTGTGCTGTCGAAGCTGAACTATATCGACGATTTGCCTGCTGCGCCGCAGATGCTTACCGAGCGCGGCCTGGTGTTCTATGGCCAGGGAGGTCCCCAGTGGACTGCCGACAGTGCCGTGGACCGCTACTGGCTCAAGCAGAACGACTACTCCGACGTGGGCTGCTACTTCGTGGGCGAGCGTCGCTACGACGATGAGGGCAAGCTCCCTGCCGCCGACTGCCGCGAGGTGACCACTACTCCCGTCTCCACCTATATGGCACGTCTGCATCACGAGCAGGAACTCGTGCCAAGCCCCGGCGAGGCCGGGCCAGCGCTCCTCGGCGAAGAGATGCGCAACACTCGCACTCGAACATTCACCTTCGACATACCGGATGCGGTGAAGGACGGTTATATTTGGTTCAAGACCTCCTTCGTGAGCAACGCCAGTGCTTCCGGCAAACTGAGCTTCACCCTCAACGGCCGCAGCATCACATCGACCACCAGCGACAATGTCGCTGCCACCTCCACCAGCGAATACGTCCACGCCACCGAGACCGAGACCCGACACACCGACTCCATCCGTGGCAACGAAGGCGGAAAGGCCGCAATAGCCATCACCTATACCGGCGGCGGTACGGTGTCCGGCGCCTGGCTCAATTATCTCAGCGTCAACTACAGCCGTCATCTGCGCATGCCCTCGACGGGCGTGCTCTTGTTCCATAGCGGCAACCTTGCACTGAGCCTTGCCACCACCAAAGCCTCCGACCTCAACATCTGGGACGTGACCAACCCCGCAGCCGCTACATCCATCCGCTTCAACGCCGATGCCGACGGCGCCACCTGGCAGAAGGCCGCCGGCGTCCGCGGCCCCTACACCTATGTAGCCTGGACACCCGATGCCGCCATGCCCGAGCCCGCCGTCGTGGGCGTCGTGCAGAATCAGAATCTCCACAGCCACCGAGGCATCGATATGGTCATCATCAGCCCCTCGGCCTATGCTGAACAGGCTACCCGCCTGGCCGACTTCCACGCCAAGACAGATACTATGCGCGTCGCCGTTGTCGACCCGGAGGACATCTACAACGAATTCTCCTCCGGCACCCTCGATTCCGGAGCCTTCCGCCGATACCTCAAAATGCTCTACGACCGCGGCGAGGTGGACGGCCACCGTCTGCGCTACGTCCTCTTCTTCGGACGTACTACCCAGGACAACCGCCGCCTCACCTACCTCGCGCCGGACTATCCCACCTTGCCATCGTGGATGCCCGAGCCCGTCAAAGCATCTCTGACCGACAACTCCGGCTACTGCACCGACGACATCATGGTGATGCTCGCCGACGGCTCCGGTGCTTCGCTCGGCTCGGACAAGCTCTCCATCGCCGCAGGCCGCATACCTCTGATGTCTGCCGGCGAAGGACGCGAGATTGTGGACAAGCTCATACAGTACGCCACCAAGTCGAAGAAGGGCGCATGGAAACACCGCTTCCTCTTCCTTGCCGACGACCAGGACAGCGGCCAGCACCTCACCCAGACAGAGAAGATAATAGCTCAGTATGAGAATACTACACAGGGCGTGATGCTGCCCAAGAAAGTGTACATGGACTCCTACGACTTCGTAGGCACCGGCTATCCCGCCGCCCGCGAGGATATGTTCCGTGCCCTCGACGAAGGCGTGGTGTGGTGGAACTTCGTAGGCCATGCCAGCACCACCGGCTGGACCCACGAACATCAGCTCCAGTACACCGACCTCAATAATATGTACCTGCGTCACTGGCCCTTCATAGCCGCCTATACCTGCAACTTCCTGCGCCTCGACGCCCAGGCAGCCAGCGGCGGCGAGCTACTGTTCAAAGAGCGCTACGGCGGGGCCATAGGTATGATTTCCGCCGTCCGACCGGTGTATATCTCGGATAACGGACTCCTCTCCGCCGCTATGGGCCGCGCCATGGGCTCCACCGACGAGCACGGACGCTTCCATACCCCCGGCGAGATGGTACGCCTGGCCAAGAATGACGTCCGCGACAGCAAGGACAGCCGACCCGTGTCGGACGAGAACCGTCTGCGCTACACCTTCGTGGGCGACCCTGCGCTACCCCTCGCACTGCCCTCCAACCGCGTAGTGCTCGACTCCATCAAGGGCATAGCTGCCGACGGGGATAATCAGCCCACCCTCGCCGCGCTCGAGCGAGCCACCGTCAAGGGCCACATAGCAGCCCCCGACGGCAGCCTCCTGAGCGACTTCCACGGCGTACTCACCGTCGACATCTTCGACGCCGAGCGCACCGTCACCACCAACGGCCGCGGCGAGAGCGGCAAGGTATGCAACTTCGAGGAGTTCGGAGCCCGTATATATTGCGGCTCCGCCACCGTCCGCGACGGTTACTTCGAACTCACCGTGGCCATGCCCGGCGAAATCAGCCAGAACTTCCGTCCTGCCGCCATGTCGCTCTACGCATACTCCGACGTGGATGACACCGAGGCCGTATCCCTCAACACCGACTTCTACTGCTACGGCTACGACGAGAGCGTCGAAGCCGACACCACAGCGCCTGTCATAGAGACCATGGTGCTCAACCACGACAGCTTCCGCGACGGCGACACCGTCAACGACTCGCCCATGCTCATCGCCACCCTCTCGGACGACGTGAGCATCAACGTATCCAATGCCGGCATAGGTCATCAGCTCACAGCCATCCTCGATGGCACCACCACCTTCACCGGTCTGAGCGACTACTACACTCCCTCGGCCGACGGCACACCCTCCGGCGTGCTCAACTACCCCCTGAGCGACCTTCTCCCCGGCGAGCACACCCTGCTGCTCCGCGCCTGGGACACCTCCGGCAACCACAGCGAACGCTCCGTAACCTTCAAGGTGGCCGAAGGCCTCGCTCCCAAGATATATGAGGTGTACAGCGATGCCAACCCCGCGAGCACCACTGCCAACTTCTATCTCAGCCACAATCAGCCCGATGCGATGGCCACCATCACCGTATCGGTATATGATATGCTCGGCCGCCCCGTATGGAGCGGCACCGCCTCCGGCCGCAGTGACATGTTCCTGTCCGTCCCCGTCACATGGGATCTGACAGACGGCGCCGGACGACGTGTGCCACGCGGCATATACGTCTACCGTGCTGTCATCACTGCCGACGGCGTGAACTACGAGACAGCCTCGCGACGCATCGCCGTCACAGCGAGATGACACATATATTGGCATATATGCCGAAAATTTCGTAATTTTGCATCCCGATATGTCAGAAAAAAATACAACCACTCCTTCTATACAGTTGCCGGAGCCTACACTCCGGCGCTTGCCGTGGTACCTGGCATACCTGTCGACCCTGCGCAATGCCGATGTGGAGTACATCTCCACCACCCGCATCGCCGAGGCCCTCGATGTGGATCCGTCGCAGATTGCAAAAGACCTTTCATTCCTCGGTATCCGCGGCAAGACTCGTATAGGCTATCAGGTAGAAGCCCTGGAAGGCAAGCTCCGCGACTTCCTCGCCTTCGACCGCCGTCACTATGCCGTCATTGTAGGCTGCGGCAGCCTCGGTGCGGCGCTCCTCGCCGACAAGGGTCTGGAGCGCTACGGCCTCGACATCGTGGCGGGCATCGACGTCAATCCGGGCCTGACCGGCACGCAGCTCAACGGTGTCCCCGTATATAGTCCCGACCATACCGCCGAGATAGTAGCCTCCTGCCATGTATCCATAGGCATACTTGCCGTTCCCGTAGAGACGGCCCAGGCCGCCGCCGACAGCCTCGCCGCCGCAGGAGTGAAGGCTATATGGAACTTCACACCCTCGCGAATTCGCGTACCCGAAGGAGTTGTCATAGCCAACACTTCCATCTACTCTCACCTGGCAGTGATGTATAACCGCTTATCCCTCCTGGACCAATGAAAGTGCTGCTGCTGAAGAAAAACGGTAATACTTTCACCGTCGAGGGAGGTGCCGACTCGGCCATCCTGCGCCTCGGCGAGCCCGTGTTCGTCCCCGAGCCCGCGGACGAGTGGGTCTCCTGCATCTGCCCCGCCATAGTCATTGACCTGCTGGGCACCCACATCCCCGAGGCATCGGCACGCCGCCACTACTCACGCGGCACCCTGCTGCATCTGACTGTCCCTGCCACGAATGGCGAGAGTCCCGTGCCCCCGCTGTTCATCGACCGTGCCGTCGCTCCCGGCGACCGCGTGAGTCTCGAGGAACTCGGTGCACCCATCCGCGTGACACGCTCGTCCCTCGACAGCAGCCACGCCGACACCCTCTGCGGACCGGGCCTCACACTCGCACTGGCCGACAAAGCTGTGGCCTTCGTCTCTCGATATATGACTCTCAAGACCGGCGATATCATAGCATTCAGCGACTATGCGATACCTCTCGGCGCTCCCGTCCTCGATACTCGTGTGACAGCCTGCGCCGCCGATAATAAATGTTTGGATATTAAGATAAAATAAGCCTGTCATTCACTATAATAATTTCTATGCTACAACGCTTACAATACCTCTGTACGACACTCGTGGCTCTGGCGCTGCCTATGCTGGCGTCGGCCTACAATGCCGACTATTATGTTCGCTCGTCGGCGCTGGCTGAAGGTCACTGGGTGAAACTTGATGTGGATACCACCGGTATCTACGAAGTGAGCTATGAACAGCTTCAACAGTGGGGTTTCTCCAATCCCGCAGCAGTAAAGGTATATGGCTACGGCGGCGTGCTGCCTACGGTGCAGGACTTCACCTCGCCCTACAAGGACGATGTGCCACCCACTGCCACATACCATACCTCCGACGGCCGTCTGCTGTTCTACGGCGTAGGTCCCCTCGGCGCCACCATGAGCGATGCCGAGACCCTCAGCCTCGCACGCAACACCTACGACAACGCCGGACACTACTTCCTGAGCGATGCCGTCACCGACTACACCACTCCCGTGCGCGAATTCGCGCAGGCGCCGGATACTAAGTACGGCGAGCGCAACTGGCACTACTCACTCCAGGTGATAGAGCGCGAAGTGGAGAATCCCGGCCACGGCGGTACCATATTCCACGGCCCGCAACTGGCCCCGGGCGATAGTGAGTCCTTCGATTTCAGCGTACGCGACTTCGGCTGGAACCACACTTCCGTACCCTTCGGCGTGGTGCACGTACAGCCTGCAGCCAACTGGAATATGTTGACCGACTTCAAGGTATCTGTGAGCGATGAAATTCCTGTAGCGCAGGCTGATATCACTCAGTATCCCGCCGGACTCATATCGAACGCCACACGAATGTTCTCCTACGGTGACATCCGAGCCCTGTTCCGACCCACTGAAGAGCATCCTGTCAGCGACACCGGCTTCAGCGTCACCGTCACCCTTCCCGCCAATTTCGGCGGCACTTATGCCGCTGTCAATGCAGCATATCTCGTCTATCCGCGCTTCAACCGTCTCCACGACGAGTCGGAGCTTTCCATGGTGATACGCGACCGCGACAATCAGCTACAGACCTTCACTGTAGAAGGCGGCCACGCCGACGTGCAGGTGTGGAACGTCACCAACCCCGTCGACATCTACGCCTATGCCATGTCACGCGAGGCCGACGGCACTGTCCGCGGTGTCCTCGACGACGAGTTCAAGACTCCCCAGACGCTCGTGGCATTCAATCCGTCAGCGACACACCGCGCTCCCAAGTACGCCGGCGTAGTGGCGAATCAGAATCTCCACTCCCTGGACACACCCGAATACCTGATCGTCACCACGGAGACGATGAAACCCTATGCCGAGGAACTTGCCGAGATACACCGCTCGCATGGACGCAGCGTGCTGGTATGCTCGCAGGATGACATTGCCAATGAATACGGCTCCGGCTCACTGACACCAGCAGCAGTACGCCGCTTCGTCAAGATGTTCTACGACCGCGACGGCCAGCGCCTCGGCTCCATCCTCATGTACGGCTCGGCGACATTCGACTACCGCAATATCCTCACGCTGCCGAGCGACGCCCTCATCACCTTCCAGTGCGAATACCCGGAGCATGCCAGCGACAACTCCACGAACTACGCCACCGACCATTACTTCGGTATCGTAGCCGACAATGCTACCCGCGACAATCTGTACTACACTACCGCACAGATACCCGTGGGACGTATCCCGGCCGATAACGCCCAGCTCGCCCGACAGTACAACGCCAAGTCGAAGGCCTACCTCGACAATCCGCCGTCGGCCGCTGTCGCTCTGCGCATACTCAAGTTCTCCGACGACGGTGATTCCGGCAAACACTTCGAGTACTCCGAAAAATTTGCGGATACTCTACGCTATTCGGGTAATTACACCCTTTTCCGCGCCGACAACCTGCTCTATCCCATCACCAACAAGAGCAACCCCGACGCATGCCGTATTATCGACAACAGCCTCAAGCGTGGCGTGAACTTGGTCTACTACACCGGTCACGGCGACTCGCACAGTGTCACCGCCGAAGACCTCTGGAACAGCCAGCGCGTGAAGACTCTCTCCTACCGCAATCCACCCGTAGCTTTCATGGCATCATGCGACGCATATCCCTTCGACCGCGAGCACGGTGCGTTAATAGAAACCATGGTGTGCCAGCCCGAGGGCGGTATGATTGGCGCTATCGGTGCCTGCCGCTCCGTGTATATGGGTCATAACCAGACTCTGTCGCTGGCCTTCCGCGACTGTTACATGGACGCCAAACCCGGCACTACCGCCGCTCGCCTGCTCATGGAGGCACGCAACGCCACCCTCTACTACCACATGAACCATGGCCTCGGCGCGAACAACTTCTGCTTCAACTACTGCGGCGACCCGGCGCTCCCGCTCGTCATACCCACATACGATATGGTGCTCGACGAGCTCGGCGGCGGTGACTACCGCAGCGGTGTCCCCATGACCCTCAAGGCTCATGTGACCGACGGCGACAAGCTCGTGAAGGCTTTCAACGGCCGCGCACTCATCGAAGTGTACGACGCACCCACAATGCGTGAGAAACGCCGCGGCGGTGAGAACGGTGACAGCATTATCATCGCGACCTGCGATGAGAACCTCCTCGCCGAGTATCCTGTCAACATCGTCGGCGGCACCATCGAGACCACCGTCATCCTCCCCGAACCTGCCATCGAGGGGCTGCCCTTCCGCATCGTCCTCACTGCCACCGACAGTGACAGCGGCCTTATCGCTGCCGGCACATTCCGTGGCGATGTACTCCAGGCCGAAGAGGAAGTAACCGACGTCGCCGACCCCGAGATTCTGAATTTCGCCGCTGTCAGCGACCCCGACCTCGTACCCGGCAGCGTACGTCTGGTAGCCACCATCGTACCCCCCGCTTCCGGTCTCGCAGTGGGTAACAGCGGTGTACGCTCCGGTATCGACATCACCATCGACGGCAAAACCCGCTACAACGAGGTGCGAAATATGATATCGTACACCGACTACGGCCTCGCCGAGATAGAGTTCACTCTCCTCGATCAGTCCTTCGGTCCTCACACCGCAAGCCTCACCGTGAGCGGCAACAACGGCCGCGTGGTACATGCTGTCACCGGCTATGAGGTGGAAGCTGTGACTCTGCCCGGCACTCTCACCATCGACGAAGCCGATCCCGTGCGCAACAGCGCCACCTTCGAGGTGGAGAGCGCCGGCGAAGTACGCCGCCTCATCATCGTCGACAGCCGCGGAAATACCGTCTACTCTGCCGCCAACCCCGCCATGCCCTTCACATGGAACCTTCGCGACAACGATGGCAAGACCGTTGCCGACGGACACTACCGCGCATGGACCATCCTTGAGTCCGACCAGGCACGCGGCGCTTCGAACATTGTTGAATTTATCGTAGTGAAATAAAGTATGTTACGCCATATATTTCTCCTCGCAGGCGCTGCCGCCACACTCTGTGCCTCCGCGGCAACGATAGACTGCACTCCCGGCAATGCCGAGGCGCTCCTCGGCACGGCTGTCGGTGATAAGTCGCTGACTCTCACCGGTAGCGCCGACGCCAACGACCTTCTCTTTATAGGCAGCAAGATGAGCGCCCTCACCGACCTCGACCTCTCCGGCCTCACGATAGTGGCATCGAACGGTCCCAAGGGCAACTTCCCCGCCGCCACCATCCCCGCCGGTGCTTTCGCCGGCAGCGGCATCACCACACTCGCTCTCCCCGAGGGCGTCGTCGTGGGTGACTGCGCTTTCGCCGGCACAGCGATTACTACCCTCGTGCTCCCCGCCAAGGCCACATTAGGCACAGGCTCATTCAGCGCCTGCCCATCGCTCACGAGTGTCACTATAGGCGCGTCAACCACCATCGGCGACCACGCCTTTGCCTCCTGCAAAGCGCTTAAGAACGTCAACCTCGGCGGTGCAACAGTCATTGCCGACTATGCCTTCGCCGCTTGCGAAGCCCTCGCCACCGTAGAAGGCACTCAGTCTCTCACTGCCATAGGTGCGGATGCCTTCAACGGTTGCGACGACCTGACATCCTTCACCTTCGGACCTGCACTCAAAACCATAGGCGACGGCGCCTTCCGTCACAGCGGCATCGAGACCGCCGACCTTAAGAACACCGCTGTAACATCGCTCGGCGAATGGGCCTTCGCCGACTGCCGCGCTCTGACAGGAGTGGAATTCCCCGCCTCGTGCACCGTGCTCGGCAAAGGTGTATTCTTCGACTGCCCGCAGCTCGCACTCATAAGCATCCCCGGCAACTGCGAGGCAATCCCCGCCTACGCCTTCAAGGACGACAGCTCTATCCTCAATCTCCCCATAGCCGACAATGTACGCACCATCGGGGAGTATAGCCTAAAGGGTATCGGAACTGCCAAACTTATCCTCCCTTCCTCCCTCGACAGCATAGGCAGCAATGCCATGGAGGATGTCACTGTGCTCAATCGCATCGATGCCTCCCGCCTCGAAGCCGTCCCCGCCCTTGGCGACGATGTGTGGGCCGGTGTAGAGCAGAGCGGCGTAGTGGTGGATGTGGACTCCGCCCTCGTCGACGATTTCAAAAACGCTACTCAGTGGCAGGACTTCACTATCAATCCCGTCAATATAGTATCAGTGATCACCACTCCCGACGAGACAGCCTCCCTCCGCGGAGCGTTCACCGCCGACCGACTCCTCGTCGAGTCCACCGTCGCCGTGACAGAGCTGTCCGTCTACGACCTCTCGGGCATGCTGCTCCTGCATCAGACACCCGACAGTTGCAGCATCGCTGTGCCGGCCGACAACTTCAGCAATATCATCATCGTCAACTGCCGTCTTGACGGCGGCGCTACAGCAACACTGAAACTCGCCCGCTGACCTTCAACCACTGCCCGCGCCCCGACGGGGTGCGGGTAATATACGGTACCGACCATGGGTAAAAACAAACTCCGCAAATTCGCTGAGGTAGAGGCCAATCCCCTCGTACTTCAATATCCTTTCGGACGCCTCTCCACCGAGCAATTCCCTTTGCGCGGCAGATGGGGCGCCGACTTTTTTCATAACGACAACCCTATCGTGCTCGAACTCGGGTGCGGCAAGGGTGAGTACACCGTAGGCCTCGGACGTCACTTCGCCGACCGTAATTTCATTGGCATCGACATCAAAGGTGCGCGTATATGGAGCGGTGCTACACAAGCACTCCGCGACGGTATGACCAATGTAGCCTTCCTGCGCACTTCTATCGAACTGCTGGAGCACTTCTTCGCACCCGGCGAAGTGTCGGAGATATGGATTACCTTCCCGGACCCGCAGATGCGCAAGGCCTCCAAACGCCTCACCGGTACACGCATGATGGCAATGTACGGACGACTGCTCGCCGAGGGCGGAAAGGTACATCTCAAGTCGGACAGCCCATTCCTGTACGAGTACACCTCGCTGATGGCACGTCACAACGGCCTGACAGTGGAACAATGCTGCGACGACATCTACGGCACCTACGGCACCGGCACACCCCTGACAGACATCCGCACACACTACGAGCAGCAGTGGCTCGACCGCGGTCTGACCATCAAGTACATACGCCTCGTACCCGGCACGACATCGCTCGAAGAACCGCCCGGCGCCGAAGACATCCCCCTGGACACCTACCGCAGCTACTCCCGCGGCTACATCCAGATGCCCGACCAAATGCCCGAAATCAATAACGAATAATACCCCGAGATATTCGAGATACTCGAGCCTCTCGAGATTCTCGAGAATCCCCGAAATCCCCGATAAATCCCGATAGCCCCCCTGCTAATATGGCACACGACCCCTTATATCCCTCCCTCATCACCGACGCCCTGGCCACCGTGCGCTACCCCGGCTCCGGCAAAAATATAGTGGAGCTCGACATGGTAGCCGACGACATCCGCATCGACGGCGACAACGTGTCCTTCACCATCAACTTCAGCAAACCCACCGACCCCTTCAAGGCCTCGCTCGTCAAGGCTGCCGAAGCTGCCATTCACCTCAAGGCTCCCCACGCCAAGGTGACAATCAACACTGCCTCCGCCGCGCCCGCTCCGGCGCCTAAACCACCGGTACTCCCCGGCGTGAAAAACATCGTGGCAGTATCGTCCGGCAAGGGCGGCGTGGGCAAGAGCACCGTGGCAGCGAACCTCGCCGTGGCTCTCGCCGCCGAGGGCTACAAGGTAGGTCTGCTCGACGCCGATATCTTCGGACCCTCCATGCC
This sequence comes from uncultured Porphyromonadaceae bacterium, assembly GCA_947174915.1. Classification (GTDB taxonomy): domain Bacteria; phylum Bacteroidota; class Bacteroidia; order Bacteroidales; family Muribaculaceae; genus CAG-873. Next base: position 12,136 of record CAMWKV010000015.1, read on the forward strand.
AAAGATGTTCGGACTCGAGAACGCCGAGCTCTACATGCACGAGGTCAACGGCGTCAACCTCATCATCCCCGCCGAGCAGTACGGCGTGAAACTGCTCTCCATCGGCTTCCTCATCGACACCGACAAGGCGGCAGTATGGCGCGGCTCCATGGCCTCCAACGCCCTCAAACAGCTCATCGAGCAGGCCGACTGGGGCGAGCTTGACTACTTCATCCTTGATATGCCTCCCGGCACGAGCGACATCCATCTCACTCTCGTACAGACGCTTGGCATCACCGGTGCACTCGTAGTGACAACACCGCAGCAGGTCGCACTCGCCGATGCACGCAAGGGTATAGCAATGTTCCGCGACCCGAAGATTAACGTCCCCGTGCTCGGTATCGTCGAGAACATGGCATGGTTCACCCCCGAGGCTCATCCCGAGGAACGCTACTTCCTCTTCGGCAGCGAAGAAGCCGTCGACGCCCTCGCCGAGCAATACAAGGTGCCCGTACTCGCGCGTATACCGCTGGTGGCTGCCGTAGGCGAACATTCCGACAAGGGTGTGCCCGTAGCCCTCGAGAACACTGCCTCGGCGCAGGCCTTCGTTCACCTCGCCCGCGAGACTGTCGACGCTATCGACCGACGCAATCGCGAACTGCCTCCGACACTGAAGGTTGAAACACACTGATACGATGGCCGACGAACGATATATACTGGTCCTCAACGGCCCGAACCTCAATATGCTCGGCATCCGTGAGCCTGAGATTTACGGACGCCTCACCCTGGCGCAGCTCAACGAGATGCTTGAGGAGTCCTTCCCCGAGCTGCTGCATTTCGAGCAGTACAACGGTGAGGGCGAGATAGTTACCGCCATCCAGCGCGCCGGCATCGACCCCGCGTGCAAGGGCATAGTACTCAACGCCGGAGCCTACACTCACTACTCCTACGCCATCGCCGATGCCATCGCCGCCGTACCCGCGCCGGTGGTGGAGGTGCACATCAGCAATGTGCACGCGCGCGAAGAATTTCGCAGCCGTTCGGTGATAGCACCCGTCTGCGCCGGAACAATAGCCGGATTCGGAGTCATCGGTTATACGATTGCCATTCAGGCTATTGACTCACTTGTCATGAATTCATCCGCCGCACCCGTGCAGGCCGACAATAAATCCTCCGCACAGTGAAAACTGCCGACGAATCGAGCTTCATCGTAGGCATGGATGCCAAGCGTGCGCTGGCGAATATGACGGGCCTGGGCAACTACAGCCGCTATGTAATCAACATAATGTCAGCGGCCTACCCCTCCACGCGCTTCCGTCTGTACAGCCCTGTCGGCCGCACCAACGAGCGCATCGAACCCCTGCTCGCGCGCGACAATGTGGACCTCTTCGTGCCCTCGCTGCACCCTGCCTGCGGACCCACGCGTGCCTTCTGGCGCACCGTCGACATGCCCCTGCAGTTGCGCAAGGACGATGTTGCCGTCTACCACGGCCTAAGCAACGAATTACCGCTGACTATCAAGGGTGTATGCCCGTCGGTGGTCACTATCCACGACCTTATATGGCGCCGTTCGCCGGCCGATTACTCGGCTATCGACCGACGCCTCTACGACTTCAAATACGGCCGTTCGGCACGCATCGCCACCCGTGTGATAGCTATCAGCGAACGCACCAAGGCCGACCTTGTGGCGGACTACGGCATAGACCCCGCCAAGATAGATGTTATCTACCAAGGTATAGACCCCATCTTCACGCTACCCATCAACACGGCCAAGAAGCAGGAAGTACGGACGCGCTATGAGTTGCCCGAGCATTTCGTGCTCGCCGTAGGCACCGTACAACCGCGTAAGAATCAGATGCTTGCCGTAGAAGGCATAGCACAGCTCCCTGAAGATATTAAGCTCGTCATCGTAGGCGCCCACGACAATGCCTACGGACGCCGCATCATCGACCGCGTGCGTCAGACCGGACTCACCGACCGCGTACTTTTCCGCAGCGTACCCTTCGCCGACCTGCCTGCAGTCTATGCCTGCGCCGACGTGAGCTCATATACCTCGCGCTACGAAGGTTTCGGCCTTCCCGTGGTAGAGTCGCTGGCCTGTGGCACACCTGTGGTGGCATGTACCGGCTCGTGTCTTGAAGAGGCCGGCGGCCTCGGCGCAGTATATGTGCATCCCGACGATGTACACGGCTGGGCCAACGCCGTGGAACATCTCTGCAACGACACCGTGTGGCGCGACAAGACCATACGCCTCGGACGTCAGCACATCCGCAAGTTCTCTGCCGACGCCTTCGCCAAGGCCACCATGGCGACGTACAAGAAAGCTCTATTGGAACATCTCCTCTGACACCCTCCGAGGGACATAAACGACTGACTATATGACACAAACAGAAGGCAAAAAGGTACTTGTAGTAGGCGCCGGCGGTTTCATCGGCGGCTTCATCTGCAAGGAAGGCCTGCGCCGTGGCTGCAAGGTGTGGGCCGGCGTACGCGAGAGCACCTCTCGACGCTATCTCGACGACCCCGCTCTCACCATCGTCAACTTCGACTACGACAATCCCGACCGACTGAGCCTCCAACTAAGCGAGGCTGCCCCCGAAGGCGGATGGGACTGGATTATATACAATCTCGGAGCTACCAAGGCGCTCAATTTCGGCGACTTCAACCGCATCAACTACGAGTACATGCGCGATTTCACCGAAGCCCTGGCGGAGAACGGCCTGATGCCGCAGAAATTCCTCTATATGAGCTCTCTGAGCGCGCTCGGCGTGGGCGACGAGAAGGGCTACAGTCCAATGACATCCGCCACTATCCCGAATCCCAACACGCGCTACGGCCTGTCGAAAATCAAGGCCGAAACCTACCTGCTGTCACGTCCCGATATCCCCTGGATAGTGTTCCGCCCCACCGGTGTCTACGGCCCGCACGAGAAGGACTATCTGATGATGATAGAGAGCATCGACAAGCACTTCGACTTCGGCGTGGGATTCCGTCGGCAGATGCTCACTTTCATATACGTCGACGACCTCGTGGGCGCTATGTACGACACCCTGGCCTCAGACAAAACCATGCACCGCAAGTATATCATCAGCGAACCGCAGGCCTACTCGCAGAAGGAATTCCGCACGATGGTGTCGGAGGTGCTCGGTACGAAATTCGTTGTACCCGTGCGTCTGCCGCTATGGGCGGCCTATGCCGCATGCTATGTGTCGGAGATGTGGAGCCGCCTATCGCTCAAACCCGCCACGCTCAACCGTGACAAGTTCAAGATAATGAAGCAGCGCAACTGGAACTGCTCTGTCGATGATGCCGTGGCTGACTTCGGTTTTCATGTGGACTATCCCCTGCGCCGCGGCATAGAGGAGACCGTCAAGGCCTACCTCGCCGAGAAAGAAGCCTCTAAGAAATAATCATGGAACGGATGCCTCTGCCATTGTGGGCCAAATTGCTTATCGTAGCGGACTGCCTGCCTGTGCTCGCATTCCCGGCACTCCTCGCCGCCTGTCCGCCGGAGCAATCCGTGGAGATTCTCGTGTGGATATACCCCTTCGCAGTGACAGGCGCCGGCGTACTCGCGTGGCTCAGTTGGTGGCAGCGTCGTGAGCTCGCATGGATACTCCTTGCCGTAGCGCTGCTGATGCACTTCGCCGTGTGGGGGCTCGTTGCACTGGCGTAGTTCAATACCTCCTTAAGATGACTGAAGAAGAATACATCGAAAGCCATATCGACGCCGAGCCGCCACGCCTGCGTGCCCTGCGACGTCACACACATATCTGCCGTCTCTACCCCCGCATGTGTACCGACCATGTGCAGGGACGCCTCCTCGCCACCCTCACGGCCATGATACGCCCGCACCGCATCCTCGAGCTCGGCACCTTCACCGGCTACTCCACCCTCTGCATGGCCGAGGCTATGCCGGAGGGATGCGTCATCGACACTGTAGAGCTCGACACCGAGTACGGCGACGAACTCCGCGCCACCTTCGATGCCGACCCGCGGGGTGCCGACATCACCATATATTTCGGCGACGCCGAGGCCGTTGCCCCGGGACTGTTAGAGGCCCACGACTACGATATGATTTTCGTCGACGCCAACAAGCGCAGATACCCCGAATACCTCACCATGATATTGCCTCGCGTTGCCTCGGGCACATGGATTCTGGCCGACAACACCCTGTGGGACGGCAAAGTATGCGACCCGTCCGCTCACGACCCTCAGACCGAGGGCATACGCCGTTTCAACGACGCCGTCGTCGCCGACCCCACCCTCTCCGTCACCATCCTCCCCATCCGCGACGGCCTCACCCTCCTCCGCAAGCTCTAAAAGCCTAACCGCAAATATAAATGTCCCGCCTGACGCAGGCCGACTCCATGGAGCGACCGCTGTCAGGCGGGATATTTGTGTGGATTCTGTCGCTACAGTATCCTCTGATGTATGCCGCGAGGCTTATTGCTCGGCGTAGGAGAGGACGGTGGGGGATTCGACGTCGACGCCGTACTCTTTGGCGCGCGCAAGGATGGCGCGGGCGAGCTTGGGTTTGAGCTCTTCGGGGCAGTAGCGGAAATATGCCTCCGCGGCTCGTACATGGGCCGCGTCAGGCATGGGATATTCGCGGCGCTCGGGGAGGCCGAACACAGAGTCGGGCAGTTCTTTTTTCTCCTCGTAGGTAAGTCTATCGTTCATAGTAGTAATGTTTTATAATAGATAGAACGTTACCCCGCGAGTGTTTGTTCACAGACCGAATTCCTTGCGGATGGCGTCAACGTAGTCGAGCTTCTCCCAGGTGAAGAGTTCGACGGTGCGCTCGATGGGGGCGTCGTAGGGGCTGGTGAATATTTTGGTGACGGTGCGCGGTGTACGTCCCATGTGGCCGTAGGCTGCTGTCTCGCGGTAGATGGGGTTGCGCAGTCCCAGGCGTTGCTCTATGGCATAGGGGCGCATGTCGAAAATCTTGCTCACACGGGCTGCGATCTCCTCGTCGGAGAGGGCTACCTTGGCGGTGCCGTAGGTGTTGACGCAGAGGCTCACGGGCTCGGCGCGACCGATGGCATAGGCCACCTGGACGAGTACGCGCGAGGCGACGCCGGCGGCGACGAGGTTCTTGGCGATATGGCGGGCGGCGTAGGCTGCCGAGCGGTCGACCTTGCTGGGGTCTTTGCCGGAGAAGGCGCCACCACCGTGGGCTCCGTGGCCGCCGTAGGTGTCAACGATAATCTTGCGGCCGGTCAGACCGGTATCGCCGTGGGGGCCGCCGATGACGAACTTGCCTGTGGGGTTGACCAGCAGCTCTATACGCTCGTCGAGGAGCATGGGACGGAGATGCTCGGGGAGATTGGCGGCTGTGCGGGGCAGGAGGATATCGCGCACGTCGCGGTGGATGATTTCGAGCATGCGACGGTCGGCATCCTCCTGGCTCTCGCCGTCGGCGGGGCTGATGAACTCGTCGTGCTGGGTGGATACTACGATGGTGGTCACGCGCACGGGCTTGCCGTCGGGGGTGTATTCCACTGTCACCTGACTCTTAGAGTCGGGGCGCAGATAGGTCATCTCCAGACCTTCGCGGCGTATATCGGCGAGGGTCATCATGAGGGCGTGGCTAAGAGCCAGGGTGAGAGGTATATAGAGGTCGGTCTCGTCGGTGGCATAACCGAACATCATGCCTTGGTCACCGGCGCCCTGGCTGAGGACGTCGGCTCGCTCTACGCCGCGGTTGATATCGCGGCTCTGCTCGTGGAGCGCCAGCAGGACGCCGCAGGAATTGCCGTCGAAGCGGAGCTCGGAACGGTCGTAGCCTATCTCGTTGATGACGCGGCGGGCGGTCTCCTGGACGTCGATGTAAGTGTCGGACTTCACCTCGCCGGCCACTACCACCTGGCCGGTGGTGACGAGGGTCTCGCAGGCGACCTTCGACTGCGGGTCGCGGGCAAGGAATTCGTCAAGGATAGCATCGCTGATCTGATCGGCCACCTTGTCGGGATGGCCCTCGGATACGCTCTCGGATGTGAAAAGAAAATTCTTGGACATATCTTCGGTTCTTTAAGTTCCTGAAATAAAAAAACGCGGCAGAGGGGGGACAGCCATCGAGGGGACTGTGGACCCGGCCACGCAATAAACCTGAAAAACCGTGCTGCCCACAATGGCCGCAACTTATTCGTTGAGGCGCATATACGGGGCGATTTTAGCATTTTTTCAAGTGGTTGCAAGCAGCCAAATCTGTCCACTTCGACTTCAGCCCTAAGGCCGTCTGCCATTTTCAGTGCAAAATTACGAATTTCTACCGAACACGCCAAATAAAAAATCTTAAATCACACCGCATCCCGGACGCTGTCACAAAATCCACCGGCTCGACCGAAAAATGACCGAAAAACGGCTCTAACCCGCAGTTTCTTGAGCTTTAGCGGTGGTATTAAAGGCAAAATTTGTAACTTTGCAGAAATTATGACACACGTGCACACAAATGTCGTTCGTCACGGTAGCCTCATAGCTGCTGTCGGAGCCATCGCAACCGTTGGAGCGATGCTTTACTGCTTTCCCTCGGGTGCTCCGCTCGGCTGGTTGACGGCACTGGCCGTAGTTGGCGCGTGTACACTGGCGCTCGCGCGGCATCTATGTGGTGCCTCGACGGCCAACTCCATGATTATCATTACGGCATGGACTGTCCTCGGTGTAGGATTCGCCGTCAACTCGTGGTGGTTCACTACCGCTGCCGATGCCTCGGCACAGTGTCCCGCGCTGCTCAACGATGATGCCGCCACGGTGTGGCAACGCATGGCCGAGTACCGCCTCGGACTGGCCGCGGGAGATGTCCGCAGCTTCGGCTATGCGATAGTGCTCTGCCACATCATCCCTACATGGGTGCCTCAGTTACAAGCCATTATCCTCCTCAACATAGCCTGCACGCTGGTCTCCATAGTCCTCATCGGCGCCGCAGCCCAACGAGCACTTGCTCCCGGCACACCGCAGGCCGACGGGACCTCTGCCCCACATACAGCTCGCAACATAGCCGGATGGGCCATGGCGGCAATGGCTATCAACGGCTACTTCATGTCATCGGGCGTCATCATCATCAAGGACGCATGGAGTGTACTTCTGATGGCGGTACTGATATTCGTCCTTGCGGACGGGCGCCGGAGCATAGTGGCTTGCCGCCCGGCGCGCGCTCTTATCGTTCCCGGCATAGTGCTCGCCGCCGACCTGGGGCTGTGTATGCTCATCCGACCGCAAATGCTCATCTTCATGGCTCTTGCCCTCGGAGTGTGGATGGTAGCCCTGCCTCGCAGCTACCGGCAGTGGATGCTCCTGCTCTCCGCGGCAGCCATAGGATTGTATATGTATGCTTCCTCTGCCAATCTCTCGGGTCAGCTCATCCGCGACGGCGAGGACATCAACTTCTTCATGCACTATAATCCCGACCGTCTCAACGCTTACAGCCTTATCTCTCCTGCATACAGCAATCTCGATATTCCCGAAAAAATTGTCCGACTTCCTTTCTCCTTGGCCGTGCAATTTTTTACCCCTCTGCCCATGGGATTCACCCGGCACATAGCTTTCGGCCCGTCTACCATCCTGGCGCATGTGAGCTATCCGTGGTACGCCGTGGGCGGCTTGTTCTTATTCTTTTGTTTTTTCTGCTTCCGCGGAGCTCCGTCGGCACTGAAGGCTATGGCGATTTTCGCTATCCTGGCATGGGTGGCAACAGCCTATCCCACCGGCGGCACTGTATCGCGCTACTGCCTGCCATGGCTTCCCGCTGTGGTGGCACCGGCGGCATGGGTTGTCGCTGCCGGACGATGGCGCTCGAAGGCTTTCGCGATATGGGCAGGAGCGTTCACGGCTACCGTGGCGATAGCACTCGTCGTCATTGCCGTGTTCGTCAATCATTATTCCCCGCAAGGATGGGGCGGATGATTCATTATGTCAAGGAAAAAGGTAAATAAAATCTCAGTAGTCACCATCACCCGAGGCGATGGCGAACTGCTGTGTCGCAATGTCGACAGCGTGGAGATGCAGAAGCTCCCGGCCGACATTGTGGTAGAACATATCATCGTGGACGGCAACGACAGTCCGGACACGCCCGAGGTGCGCTACGCCGCCGACCACGGATGTGTCATCCTGCGCAGGCCCCCGGAAGGCATCTACAAGGCCATGAACGACGGCCTGCATGCCGCCACAGGCGATGTCCTCGCTCTGCTACACGGCACCGATGCCTACGCCGACGACGGCGTGATTGCGGCCGTGGCAGAGGCAATCGATGGAGCCGACTTCGTATTCGGTGACATACGCTATGTGTCGCGCGGCAAGCTTAAGCGCATATACAGCGCCCACGGCTACCGCGCCGAGTTTCTACTCAACGGCTTCGCGCCGCCCCACCCGTCGCTCTTCATACGCCGCGAACTTGCTCAGAGCGTCGGCTACTACCGTCAGGATATGCGCATAGCCGCCGACTATGAGTATTTCGTGCGCATATTCTTCGGCTCGCAGAAAGCCGAGTTCTGCTATGTGCCGCGCGTAATAACGCTGATGGATGCCGACGGCATTTCATCCACCCTCTACAGCCGAATCTTCACCAATTCTATCGAGATACGCCGCTCGCTGCGTCTCAACGGCCTCGATATCAGCTTCTGGAAACTGATGACGCGCTATCTCTACCACTTCCGCAAGATATGTCGAAAGTAATATTTCACGCTCCCGGGGCCGAATACCTCATGCCCTATCTGCACCGCATCTTCCCGGCCAAGGGCGACATTCAACTCTTCGAGGATGTAGCCGCCGGTGCCACTCCGCAGGCACATACAGCCGTGATGATTTCGTCCGCCTCCGCCCCGGCCGCCGAGAGCGCCGCCAAAGCAGCGGAGGACGTCTCCGGGAAGTTGACGCAGGGCGGCACCCCAAAAGCAGCGTCAGCTACCCCCGGGAAGCTGACGAAGGCCGAGCAGGCTTTCGTGGATGAATGTACCCGCGCGGGACTGAGATATTTCATCCTCCGAGCCGCACCAATAGTATGCACAGGGATGCAAGGCGAAGTGCGACGTCTGGCCGAGGACATATACCGCGGACGCTTCTTCCACCTGCCCGGCAACGAGGCGCGTATGAGTGTAGTACATGCCACGGATATTGCCGCCGCCACGCGTCATCTGCTTGAGTCCGACTTGCCCTCCGCCGTCTACAACATCACAGATGGCGACGATCCTACCGTCCGCGAGCTCGCCGAGGCGCTTGCATACCGCATGAACGACAAACGAATATCGACTGCCTCCACAAAGCCTCAGCAATGGCTGTTGCGCATGCTCTACGGCAGCGAGCGACTCGCACGATACACCGTCGACACCGTATACTCGTCTGCTCCTCTTATGGCCACTGGATTCGTCCCAACGCCGGTGTGCACGTATCTGCGCACTCATGTCTACGACCACGACAGCCTCTAACCCCACAATTATCACCCATCAGCACTACACGTCATGGCCTTCGCCGACAACCTGTACAACACTATCAAAGGACTTGGTAAGATATCTCTGCTCAGTCGCCCGGCCGGACGCCTGCGCAGACGTGTGCACGGCGGTCGCATCATTGTGATGGGCAACGGTCCGTCGCTCGCCGACACCATCGCCGAACACATGGACGAACTGACGGGGAGCACGACGATGGCTGTCAATTTTGCCGCCCTCTCTCCGGACTTCTTCCGCATCCGTCCGGCGTATTATGTCATGGCCGACCCGCATTTCTTCGCCGACAGCGACGAGGGCAACCTCGGCACCCTCCGTCAGCGCCTCGCAGAAGTCGACTGGCCCATGACCCTCCTCGTACCCGCACCTATGCTGCGCCGCGCACGCAAGCTCTACGGCGGACTGACTATTGAAGGCTTCAACGCCGTGGGTATCGAAGGCTTCCCCGCCGTAAGTCATCTCGCCTTCAGCGCACGCCTGGCTATGCCCCGACCACGCAATGTACTCATCCCGAGCATAATGCTCGCCATCATGCTCGGCTACGACGAGATAGTCATCGTCGGCGCCGACCACTCGTGGATGAGCAGCATATCAGTCACCGACGACAATGAGGTGGTATCCATCCAGCCACATTTCTACAAGGACGACGAAAAAGAGACCTCACGTATACGTCACGAGTACCGCAACTATCGCCTCCACGACATCGTGGACAGCTTCGCGGTAGCCTTCCGAGCCTATCATCACATAGCGGCCTATGCCGCCACCCGTGGCATCAGAATCTACAACGCCACCCCCGGCAGCTATATCGACGCCTTCCCCCGCCGCAGCCTGTGATCAGTGTTTCTTGGGCTGGAGATTGAGGCGATACTGGACTGAGAAAAGGAAGTAACGCGGCAGTGAATTAGTGTAGCTCACCATGCGACCGGCCTCATTGACCGTATAGTCCACATTGTTGAGCTTATGGAGTAGGTCGAAGCCATCGACCATGAATACCCAGCGCTTGAGGCTCGGCGGCGCATAGGTGATACGCAGATTCCAGATGGGGTCGGTGGTATCGAGCTGTTCCACACCATAGCCGCGACGCATATAGCATGTGAAGTCTGTGGAGGCGCCGAAGCCGGCAGGCAGTTTGAACACGCCGTTGATACCGTAGTTGAGATGATGGGCGTCGAAGTCGTTGAAGCCGGCAAGGGTCGACGTTGTGCGACGGTTGGTGTAGTCGCAGCGCAGCGACAAGGACTGCGACCCGATTTGCCAAGTGAATTTAAGCTTTTCCGAGAGTATGCGGTTGCGCACATCGGTGCGCTCGGGGGCACTAAGGTTGATACCCACCATATCGTGGAGCGTGGCGAAGTCTGCGTCGGAGGTCGACGTGAGCGTATATTGCTTCTTGGGGCCGAACTGCCAGGACAGCTCGTTGGTGATAGCGAAGTTGTGGTTGCCGTCGACATTGTACATCTTGTTCTGACGAATACCCGTAGCGGTATCGTAGATATAGCCGCGAGTGAGCGCGCCGGAGGTATGATTATAGCCCACGTAGAAGATGTTGCTGAAGGGAAGGCTCTGCGGCGTGTACGACCACCGGAAAAGATGGCGGTGACGGTACTGCATGTGCAGTTCGGGATTACCTAAATAGATGTTGAGCGGATCAGAGTCCAGGCGTATGTCCACCATATCGTACAGCTCCGGCAAGGTAGATTCGACGCGGTAGCTGTAGCGCATGGAGTTATTGTAGGCAAAGCCGCGCTCCTGCTCTCGAGCGGTAAACTGGTACTCTATCATGCCCAACCAAATAGACGGGATGTTCACTTTGGCGTTTGTCCTGGAGATGGGATAGTCCTTGCCCGCAGTAATGTAGTTGAAGTGTCGGTGTACAACCGAGATTGTCGGTCCAAGACGCAGCATCATGAAACCGCTCTTCTTGCGTGAGCCGGCATAGTTGATGTAAGGCATCACACTATGCTCATTCGTGATAGTACGCGACTTGTAACTGTTGGCAGGGTCTAAGGCCGTCAGATAGCCCTCAGGCAGTGCGCCGAAGATGCCCATATCGTCGAGCCGTTCGAGCGCATACATGGACTGGTCGCGCACATTATCAGTGAAATTATATCTGTATTGCAGTATCAGCCACACATTTTTCACCGACAGCGTATAGTGCGTAGCGGCAGATACACGGTTCGTGTAGGCAGGATCTATGCTCGTATAGCGACGACGACGTTCGGCCGGCGTAGCATCGGAGCCGAAGTTTACCTCGTAGTCATTCCACATATCACGCTTGGCGCCAGAGTGTGTAAAGCCAAAACTGAAGTTCAGGTAGTCGTCCGACTTCGGTATTTTCACGGCACAGTATGGTATCACATTCACCTGATAGTTCGACTGCCTCATGTCGGAGGCCGTGCGCGACCGGTTGATGATGGTGCTCACCAGCTCCGGGTTACCGGAATAGATTGCCTCAAGCACTTTACGGTCCATATCCTCTGGCTCCTTGTCGAAAGCTCCGGTGAGGGACGAGCCTATCTGCTTGCTGCTTCCATAGTTTCCACTCACTTCTACGCCACCTTGAAACATTTCGCCCTTGAAAAAGACATCATGATTGGTATCAATCTTCCAGTCACGGTTGTTACTGTGCGCGAAAGCATCCTCGTACGTGTTGCCCGCGGGGAGGAAATTAGTGCGGTAAGTCGTACGATCAACATTATCCTTGCTTTGCGTATAAGTCAGCTCACCATTGGCCTGGCGAGTCTCATCACTGTTCTCATAGTTGTAGTTGATGCCGAAACTCTGATGCTTCTTCGTGCCTGAAGGCATATCCTCAGGCGTCCAAGTATCCGTCTTGCCGGGAGTGCGGTTGTCATTGAGGTTGTTGACATTGCCGATGAACGATACGCGCGTTGTATTTGTGAACCAGTTGGCGAACAGACGGCCCAGGTAGCGATTCTCAGTACCATAGCCAGCCTGAGCGTTGATGATCCAACCCATATTGTACTCCTTCTTCAGACGAACATCCATAGTGAGCACCTTTGCAGCTGTCTTGTCATTCTTACGCTTAGCATCGGGCGTCTCACCCTCATACACCTGGATATCTTTCACCGTGTAGGCCGCGATATTCTCAAGCATCACATTATTATTCTTGTCGAAGAATTCTTTGCCGTTGAGAAGCAGCGACTCCACGAACTCGCCATTGATCTTTATCTGACCGTTGGTGTCCAGCTCGGCACCCGGCAACTGCGCTATCAGCGCATCAAGCATAGAACCCTCGGCAAGCTGAAAAGCATCCGCATTGTACACTACAGTATCACCCTTGTTGTAGAACTTGATCTTAGACGATACCACCGACAATTCTTTCAGTTGACGCGGAGCACGCTCCATATAGGTAACAGGCATTTCAAGATATGTCTGACGCCCGGGATTCGACACCGTAAAACTCACCGTCTGATCCTTATATCCTTCGCACAACACATCGAAGACATAAGTCGAGTCCACAGCCGGCACATTGAAATAGAAATTGGACAGAGTATCTATATCATTATTACCAAGCCAACGATAGCCCCTATTGGCACGAATAGTGTCCGACACATTACCGATAGAGTCATAGAGAAGAACAATAGCATTTTTAAGATCATATTTCGTGACGCCATCCTTAACACGTCCGCGCAGAGTGATATTATCCGCACATACAATCAGTCCGGAAAGCAGCGAGAGCATAAAGATCAAAGAAAACAGCCTTTTCATAGCAGCAAGGAATAAATGTGATGAATACCGCCACAAATATACAAAAAATCCGACATATACAAAATACCGGTTGTATTTAATCTCCTAAGGCTCTCGGGAGCTCGGCTTGGCGGTCTGTATTCTCTCAATTTCTCTTTTTGGGGAGGGACGTATGGATACCCAAAAAAGCCCGGAGGCTTCCAGGCGCCGGGCGGAGCAGGTTTGTCGGAGGTGGCGGGTGGCGTGGTATTGCTTAGGGGGCTTATAAATGGCGATGGAGCGCCGGGGGAGGAGCTTGGTAGGTGCTTCTTTTCCTCCATCAGGGCCAAGAGTGCGCTGCTTCGCCGTTTGCTTTCTTTCTTATATTCCATCGCAGATGAGCTCTGCAGGGACTCGGGGCTCGGTTTGGTGGTCTGTATTCTTTCGACTTCTCTTTTGGCGAGGGGAGAATGGCGTATGGGTACAAAAAAAGCCCGGAGGGCGGGGAGCCTTCCGGGCGGATAGGGGGCGGTTACCTACTTTTCCACTTTCGCAGTATCATCGGCGTGGCAAGGTTTAACTTCTCTGTTCGGAATGGGAAGAGGTGGAGCCCTTGCGCTATTGCCACCTTAGTATTTTTCATCTGCGCGCTCGCAGACGTAGAGGGTGGGAAAAGAGGGTTGGAAGCTTCGAGCTGCTCGCCCAAAGGCGGCTCAAAGTCACTCGCTACTTCCGTAGCGCCTATCAAGTCATCAACGGCTCGTTCTTGCCTTGGACTCGGTCGGCGATCGACCGGTCTCGTTTGGGGGACTTGCGTCCCGGAAAGGGTTTGGGTGATTAGTATCGCTCGGCTATAGACGTTACCGCCTCTGCACCTGCGACCTATCGACGTCATCGTCTTTGACGACCCTTATATGGAGATCTTATCTTGAGGG
>CAMWKV010000016.1 GCA_947174915.1 uncultured Porphyromonadaceae bacterium
TTCTGCCGATCGTGGTTGTATCATCCGTGAACTCCTCTCCAGCACCTTCGAAGTCGTAGGTAATGGGGCCACAGCCATTTTTCCCATTCAGATATGGAAAAAGAAGCGTGGCGTGAACTACCTGCCCGATGATCGCAACTACGATCTGTACCGTCTGGCATGTAAGGTGACAGCCCGTCGCTTCTTCCCCAATTTCGTCAATCTTGACGCACCCTTCAATCATCACGAAAAGTGGCGCGCCGATGACCCGGAGCGCTACCTCTACGAAGTTGCCACTATGGGTTGCCGCACGCGAGTGTTCGAGAACAGATATGGAGAGAAGACCTCCGTGGGGCGTGGCAATCTCTCGTTCTCGACCATCAACCTTGTACGTCTTGGCATTGAATGTATGTCAATTCAGAATCAGCAGGAGCGCATCGACAGTTTCTTCCATAAGCTCGATGATATGCTTGAGATTACCGCGCGTCAGCTGTGCGACCGCTTCAACTTCCAGAAGACAGCTCTGGTGAAGCAATTCCCGCTGCTGATGTCGAAGCTGTGGAACGGCGGTGACAAGTTGAGTCCTGAGGAGACTATCGAACCCGTCATCAACCAGGGCACACTCGGTATCGGTTTTATCGGTTTGGCAGAATGTCTCATTGCTTTGACCGGGCATCATCACGGTGAGTCGGATGAAGCTCAGCAGCTCGGTCTGCGTATCGTCCGTCACATGCGCAGCCGCGTCAACGACTTCTGCGAGCGTTATCAGCATAATTTCTCTGTTCTTGCCACTCCCGCTGAAGGTCTGTCCGGCAAGTTCACCGCTAAGGACCGCAAGACCTTCGGCATCCTGCCCGGTATCACCGACAAAACATATTACACTAATTCGAACCATGTGCCGGTGTACTACCATTGCTCACCGCGTCACAAGGCCGAGATAGAGGCTCCGTACCATGCACTTACCGGAGGCGGACATATATTCTATGTCGAGATTGATGGCGATGCAACCCATAATCCCGATGCCATATCTGCGGTGGTAGATCTGATGGATGAGTATAATATCGGCTACGGCTCCGTAAATCATAACCGTAACCGCTGCATGCAGTGCGGCTACGAGGATGCGAGTGAGAACCTGACCGAATGTCCTCACTGCCACAGTACGGCTATCGACCGCCTTCAGCGAATCACGGGTTACCTCGTAGGCACCACGGACCGCTGGAATGCTGCCAAACTTGCCGAGCTCAACGACCGCATCGTGCACAAATAATGCAAGACACTTCTTCAAAGAAACGTTCTACAGTATGTTAGGGGAGTGTAGCGCTGCATCGCTACGGGTTATTGATGTCATCGAAGGCACGAGTGTAGACGGTCCCGGACTCCGTACATCCATTTACTTTGCCGGATGTGCACATCGATGTCCGGGCTGTCATAACATGTCAACGTGGGCGTTCGATTGCGGTACACAGACCACAGTTGAAGCGTTGATGAAAACGATACGATACAATGGGTTCAACGTCACTTTCTCGGGGGGAGACCCTATGTATCAGGCTCAGGCCATTGTACCCTTGGCTGCAGCTATCAAAGCTGCCGGGCTGAGTATATGGTGCTACACAGGATTCAACTTTGAGCAGCTCATGGCCGACGATGCTCCGGCCGGAGCGAAGGAACTGTTGAAGTATATTGATGTGCTCGTAGATGGTCCATTTATCGAAGGTCAACGCGACACGACACTCCATTTTCGCGGCTCAGCGAATCAAAGGCTGATAAAGATTCCCGAGACATTAGCCTCCGGAGCAATCAAACTATTTGCGCCTGTGGAATGATTGACTTGTGATAGCTTGAACCCGCTCAAGAGTAATATACTGTAATGGTGGCACTTTCGCGGCTTACGTCGAGTATATAATAACCGAGACAGTCGAAGTGACTTGTCTCGGTTATTTCGTATGAATTGTTCGTTATAATACTTGCCCCGGTTCGTTTATTATGGTTAGCAAGTTGTATCGTACTACGACATCTTGCCGAGGCCAAGCATGTCGAAATATTCCCAATAGAAGCGGTCATCGTCAAGGTGATTTTCGACGCGATTGGCAAATGTGATGAACGAAGCAAGAAGCATCCGGATAGGTATTGCCACCTGACTCATCATCATCTCTATATATTGACGCTGTTCGCGCACGAAAGCTACGGCGTCATCTTTGCGACCTACTTTGAGGAGGGACAGTCCGTACATATATGATACGGAAGCTACGCGGTGCGGAATCGGCTTGGTATTCTCGAGGACATCAGGCCGCTCGCATAGCTCTATCACTTTATCGTATTTCTCTGAGGCGAAGAGGCTTTCTATCCAGACGGCCAGTAACTGGTCCTGGAGCGGCAGGCGCCGGTCAAGGCTCTCAAGCAATGCGTTTATACAGCGCAGATTACCGTTGACGTGCATGCGTTCGATGACTTCCGGAGCTTTCATCATAGCCTCATCTATATCGACAGAATTGAGATACATTTCAATATATTCCTCTGTGTCGTAGGCATTGATGAGTAAGAGTTGGCGCAAAGGAGGGAAGCTGTCGGGATGACGTTTGAGGTAATCCTTCAACAACGCGCTCACGCGTGTCATATTGCCTTGCAAAGCCAGGAACGCGCATGCTGCATCCAGGAAGCCGAACGCGTCCGGATATTTTGTAGCCAACCCGAGCAGGGTCTCTACCATGTCGGAGGCTAAGAAAGGTGCGGAATTGTAGACCGTATCGGCGATGGCAAGCATCACCTGCGGCTCCTGCGATGAGGCAATAGTTTTTGCGTAGTCGTATGTGGAGCGGGCATCATCCTGTAAGTCTTTGTGAGCCTGTCCGTTGAGAAGGAACAACCACGAGCCTATCTGGAAGGGGTCTGCTTCGATGAGTGTTTCGGCAGTACTTATAAGCGTGTCCCAATCCTCCTTATTCTCGGCTGCACGTGCCACTTCGTAGAGCATTGCGCTGTTTGAACGTACTTTTTTCGACAGCAGTCCGATGTTGGCTTTAAGCCACTCGTACTGATCGAGGTCGACAGCGAGCTGACAGAGTTCTATTATCTCCTCGTCAGTAAATTGCTCGTACTGGCCGATAAGATATGACAGGGCGCCGGCGCGGTCTCCGGGCGGATTGATTTCCAGCCGTGCCATGTCTGCTACCGGTGTATTTGCAGAATGATCTTCCAGGTAATGTGCTGCTGCTTCGGTGCGCGCGTCAGTAATCTCATCGGTAGTGTCCATGTAGAGCATGAGCCGACGGTCGGCGAGGGCAGTGCTGTCTGGATAAAGACGTGCGCCGCAGAGCAACGCTTCGAGCTGGATATAGTCGTCCGAAAGACTTCCTGCGTAGTCGAAGAGCTCTACGAGCTCATCTTCATCGTAGAAAATCTCGGACGATTTCTGAGTCTTCAGCGAGTTGCGGAAACGTACGTATAACTCCTGACGTGGATTACGTTCTTCATTATCCATCGGCATTCTTTCAATATCAGCCGTTCTTCTGAACCTTCTCCCACGTGTCTTTCAGCGCGATGGTGCGGTTGAAGACGGGAGTTTCCGGGGTACTGTCGGTATCGGGAGTGAAGTAGCCGACACGCTGGAACTGGAATTTTGTGCCGGGAGTAGCGTTCTCGACTACGAAGGGTTCTACCTTGGCGTGCTCTACCACTCGGAGCGAATCGGGATTGAGCATTTCACGGAAATCTCTGTCGGGCTCGGCGGCAGGATTTTCGACGTCGAATAGACGGTCGTACAGGCGTACTTCGGCATCCTTGGCATGACGTGCAGAGACCCAGTGGAGAGTGCCCTTGACTTTGCGGGCAGCGCCGGGCATGCCGCTGAGTGTATCAGGATCGTAGGTGCAGAGGAGTTCGGTGATGTTGCCGTCGGCATCCTTCACTATGTCCTCGCACTTGATTATATAGGCACCTTTGAGGCGCACCTCTGCACCGGGAGCAAGACGGAAGAACTTCTTCGGAGGATTCTCCATGAAGTCGTCGCGTTCAATGAAAATCTCGCGGCTGAAGGGCATCTCGTGAACACCGCTTTCGGGATCCTCGGGATTGTTCTCCATTGTGACAGTCTCTTCCTTGTCCTCGGGGTAGTTCACGATGGTGACTTTGAGGGGATTGAGGACTGCCATGACGCGTGTGGCTATGCGGTTGAGATCATCGCGCACGGCATGCTCAAGGAGGCTTACGCTATTGAGAGCCTCGTAGCGAGTGTAGCCGATGGTGTCAATGAACTTACGGATGGAAGCGGGAGTGAAACCGCGGCGGCGCATACCTGAGATAGTCGGCATGCGGGGATCATCCCATCCGGCAACGAGTCCTTCCTTGACGAGAGTGAGGAGCTTGCGTTTGCTCATCACGGTGTAGGTGAGGTTGAGGCGGTTGAATTCGATCTGACGGGGACGGTAGGTTTCATCGGCGAGTTCGTCAACGAAGTAGTTGTAGAGCGGACGGTGAGGTACGAACTCGAGAGTGCAGATAGAGTGTGTCACACCTTCGAAGTAGTCGCTCTGACCGTGAGCGAAGTCGTACATGGGGTAAACCTTCCAGGTAGTGCCAGTGCGGTGGTGTGGTGTCTTGATGATGCGATACATGATAGGATCGCGGAAGTGCATGTTATCGCTTGCCATGTCAATCTTGGCACGCAGCACTCGCGAGCCTTCCTCGAATTCGCCGGCATTCATGCGGAGGAAGAGGTCGAGATTCTCCTCGGGAGTGCGCGAACGATAGGGGCTCTCGATGCCGGGCTGAGTGGGTGTACCCTTCTGTGCGGCAATCTCTTCGCTGGTCTGGTCGTCGACATAAGCTTTGCCTTCTTTGATGAGGCGCACGGCGAGTTCGAAGAGCTGAGGGAAGTAGTCGGAGGCATAGTACTCGCGGTCGCCCCAGTCGAAACCGAGCCAATGGATGTCTTCACGGATAGCGTCTACATATTCTACGTCCTCCTTGACGGGGTTGGTGTCGTCGAAACGCAGGTTGCAGGTGCCACCGAATTTTTCGGCGACGCCGAAGTCCATGCAAATGGCTTTGGCATGACCGATGTGGAGGTAACCGTTGGGCTCCGGCGGGAAACGAGTGTTGAGTCGTCCGCCGTTCTTACCGGCCTGAAGATCGTTATATACTTCTTCTTCTACGAAGTTGAGTCCTTTGGGAGTGTTGTTATCCGGATTGACGGTGTTATCGCACATATTATAATGTTGTTTTGAATTTTTGAAGGATGAGAAATCAGCGGAGGGAGTCGGCGTCGAGACGTTTGCGGTAGAATACGAAGTCTCGACCGAGGTATTTTTCACGAACGACTGTGTTGGATGCCAGTTCTTCGGAGGTGCCTTGGAATAGGATGCGTCCTTCGAAGAGGAGATAGGCACGATCGGTGATACGAAGGGTCTCCTGGGCGTTGTGGTCGGTGATGAGGATACCTATGTTCTTGTCTTTCAGCTTGTACACGATGGATTGAATGTCTTCGACGGCTATCGGATCTACGCCGGCGAAGGGCTCGTCAAGCATTATGAACCGTGGGTTGATGGCCAGGCAGCGAGCAATCTCGGTGCGTCGACGTTCGCCACCGCTGAGTTGGTCGCCGAGGTTTTTTCGAACTTTCTGGAGTCGGAATTCATCAAGGAGGCTTTCAAGCTTGTCGCGCTGTTCAGCCTCGGTCATGCCTGTCATCTGGAGTACGGCGCGGATGTTGTCTTCAACGCTCAGTTTGCGGAACACGGATGCTTCCTGGGCGAGATAGCCGATGCCGTTCTGTGCCCGCTTGTAGACAGGGTACTTGGTGATATCGAGATCGTTGAGGAAAATACGGCCTTCGTTGGGCTCGATGAGACCCACGGTCATGTAGAACGTAGTGGTCTTACCGGCGCCGTTGGGTCCGAGGAGACCTACAATTTCACCCTGTGTGACGTCGATGGAAACGTGATTCGCAACAGTGCGTTTGCCGTACTTCTTGACGAGGTTGTCCGTGCGCAGTACCATGGGGCCGTTGCCAAGCTGCTCGTCAGCTACTTCCTCGGCCTGACGGACAGACTCCTCTTGCTGAGCTATGGTAGCCTCGACTTTCACGGGGTCAACTTCGGGGAGTGGAGAACCGGCTGTAAGCGGGTCGACAGCACCGAAGGGGGAGGGGATTTCCTCCTCTGCGATAGTGTCGTTGCGTCTGAACCACTGAAGTCCCATATCTTTTGTGTGAGTTGTTCTGATTAAGAATCTTATACGTTTGGCGCTACGCTGCGCATGCCGGCGCCTCGATGGAGACGGCTCTCGATGTAGTCGGTGAGGAGGTTGATGGCTACAATATTGCTACCACCCTGGGGCACGATGAGGTCGGCATAGCGCTTGGAGGGCTCAATATACTGACAATGCATGGGTTTGAGTACTTCCTGATACCGGTTGATGACAATCTCGGGTGTGCGTCCGCGCTCGATGCAGTCACGAGCAATGACGCGGATGAGACGGTCGTCGGGGTCAGCATCGACAAAAACCTTGATGTCGAGCATACTGCGTATTGTGGGGTCGGTGAGGACGAGGATGCCTTCGACTATAACAACATCGGCCGGTCTTACGGGGACTGTCTCCTCCTGACGAGTACATGTGAGATAGCTGTATGTGGGCATCTGTATGGTCTTGCCTTCCTTGAGCTGGCGCAGATGCTCCACAAGGAGTGTCCATTCGATAGCGGCAGGCTCATCGAAATTAATCTTTGAGCGCAACTCCGGCGGCACATGACTCGAATCCTTGTAGTATGAGTCCTGCGGCATCACAGCCACTTCTCCGGCAGGGAGGCTGTTGATGATTTTATTGACTACTGTCGTTTTTCCCGAACCGGTACCACCGGCTATTCCAATGATAAGCATATCGCTGACTTGTAGTATTTATTATCGGGCAACAATGAATTTTGCCTTCAAAGCACGAAATTACAAATTTTCTGCGAGATACGCAATTCTAAGCCCCCCTTTCCCAAAATTTGGGGAACGGGGTCATCACATTCGGACTGATAAGTTCTGTCAACAGCCCGAAAAGATGAGTCGGGAGGGCGGTTGGGGAGGGCATTAGCCCTCATTTTGAGCAGTTGACATTTTATCAACTCATATAAAAAATGATACTGTGCCAAAATTCGAAAATTTTGACACAGTATCGTGTATCTTAATGAATGAAAGGGTAGTGCTACACTTTCATCGGTAGTTTACGAAGGATTAGTTGAGTGCCTTTGAGAGGTTGTAGTTGGCGAATTCGAGGTCGTTGGCAGCACGCTTTGCGAGGCTGTTGTCGAGACGGATTGCCTGGCGGAGGTTGGTGTTGAGCATAGACTCGTTGTTGGTGCGTGCGCCGAGAACAGCCATCAGGTAGTAAGTGGTGGCATCAGGCTGGTCGATAGCAGCGAGAGTGCTCTTGGCTTTGCTGTAGTCTTTTGTGAGGATCTGAGCGAGAGCTGCATTATTGCTCTTGGTGTCGCCGAAGGAGCGAACTGCAGCAGCGGCATCACCTTGCTTGAGGTAGTAAACACCCATAGCGTCGCCGAGCTCGTTCACGCCGGCAGCGCTACCGAAGTACTGGTTGGCCTTGGCGTAGTTGCCGTTGAGCATTTCGATGAGACCGAGGTTCATCTGGGGCTCACCGTTCTTGGTGAGGGCGGCAGCCTTGGTGAAGGATGCCTTTGCTGCGTTGTAGTCGCCGGCTACGTACTGAGCCATACCGAGGTCGTTCCATGTACGGTAGTCGTTGGGGAAGAGGCGGGTAGCCTGCTGGTAGGTGCTGAGACGCTTGGCGTTGTCGTCGGTGAGAGTTGCGGCGTAGAGGATTTCTTCAACGTTGAGCTTGGAAGGATCGTTGGCGAGGAGAGCGAGAATCTCAGAGTCGCTCTTGCCGATTACGTCGATAGAGGCTGTGATGCGTGAGTAGCGAAGCTGGGGCAGGATGTTGTCGGCGAGCTGCTCGAAGATGTTGGACATGTTGCGGATTTCGCGTTCGCGCTGCTCAGGGTCACGGTACATGGAGAGTACGCTGAGGATGAGGTCTTTGTCCTGGAGGTTCGATTTTGATACGAGTTCCTGGAAGCCTTCCCAGTCCTGGGCTGTGAACTGAGCGGTGAGTTCGCCGAATTCGGTGATTTTGTCTTTCTTGAGCTGCTTTGTGACGTAGTCCTTGGTGTTCTGTTCACGATGGGCGGCGAGCTTGTTGTTGAGTTCGAAGCCACCGTCGGGGGAAGCGTAGGAAGAAATGTTGATTTCCTTGAGTACGAGGGAAGTATCGCCGTTAGCTTCGATGATTTCCTTCTGCAGTTCCTTCATTGCGTCGGTGTTAAGCTGACCGGCGCGGATGTTTGCCTGGTTGATGAGGAACATAATGTCGGCGGCGTATTTCTCGTTGATAACACGCTGGAAGGCATCGGGAGCGATAGCGGGTGTAACACCAGCTGCATTGGCGAAGGCGGCAGTGGCGACAACGCCGTTGGCAACCTTCACGCGGGGGAGAACGTAGGTCTTGCTGCCCTGGCTGACAGTGAAGTCAAGGAAGAGCTCGCTCTTGTCCATAGCGGGCTGATACTTGAAGTCAACGGGGATAGTCTGGGTGCTGCCGTATTCGTAAGAAATGATGGGGTTATTGCCACGTACTTTCTCGCCCTGGAAGGAGTAAGGCTGAGACTTAACTTCCTGACCTGCAAAGACGAGGGTGGGAGTCACGGTTACTTCAGCGTTCTTAACGAAGAATTTAGCGGGAATCTTGGCACTTACGCGAGCGGGAACATTCTCACCGACAACTTCAAGCGGATTGGGATTGACAGTGAAGTAGTCGGCTTTGAACTGACCGAGCTTCTTGCCGCACGAACTCATGGTAAGAACGAGGCCGGTAGCAGCGATATAGCACAATTTGCGGTTCATAATGGATGATTTAGATATGATTGAATGCTTTTATGTGGACAAAGATAGCACATTATCGGATATAATGATGTGCTATCATAGGTGAGATATATTATAATTTGTTAAAATTATTAATTATCGTGTCATTTTAGCGCCTTTGACGCCTTTCGCTCCCTTGACACCTCCGCCCATAGCGAAGATATTGGAGTCGTAGCTTACGGTCTTGGCTTCCATCTGACGTTTGCGCTTGAGAGCAAGCTGCACCAGACGGTCCATGAGGCTTTCGAAAGGTAGTCCTGCGGCTTCCCAGAGATAGAATGATAGAGAGCCGGGGATGGTGTTGATTTCGTTGACGTAGATCTGCCGAGTGTCGCCATCTAACATGACATCGACGCGGCTGACGCCGTGGCATCCGAGGACGCGGAATGTCTCTCCTGCGAGATGACGGATATTCTCGGTCTCATCAGCAGGCAGTTCGGCCGGGATACGCTTCTGCGCGGCGTGCATGCCTGCATCGGTCTTGCTGCCTCCAAGATATTTGTCGCGGTACGAAAGAATCTCTTCGCTCTTGATGGGTTCTTCAAGTACTGAAGTCTCGTAGTCGTCGGCATCGCCGAGGACGGAGCAGTTGATTTCGAGGAGGTTCTGCACCATTTTCTCTACGATGATGCGAGAAGAGTAGCGAATGGCTTCGTCGACACATTCGAGGAGTCGCTGACGGTTGTCGGCACGGCTGATACCGATGCTCGAACCGAGGTTGGCAGGCTTGACGATGACCGGATACCCGAGTTTGCTTTCGATGTCGGCCACCAGTTCGTCGCGACGGCGGCTCCACTGTTTGTCTGTGAACCATACATAGTCGACAACTGGGATGCCGTCGGCAGCAAGAATCATCTTCATGGTGATTTTGTCCATGCCGTTGGCCGATGAGAGAGTGTCGCATCCTGCATAGGGTATGCCGATGGTCTGCAGTACGCCTTCGAAGATGCCGTCTTCGCCATTGGAACCGTGGAGTACAGGGATGGCAACGTCAAGGGTGGCAAGGGGTTTGGTGTTGCCGAAAAGGCCCTTGGACGCAACGGGATAGAGGTTATAATCGCCGAAGATAGGGCGCATATATACTTCGCGGCAATTGGCGAGGAGTGATTTGATGTCGCGGTAGTTAGAGGTGTCGCGGAGAGCATCGCCGGTGTACCAGTGTCCGTCTTTGGTGATATATACGGGCACCACATCGTACTTGTCGGCATTGATGGCAGCCATGGCCTGGTTGGCTGATATTACAGATATCTCGTGCTCGGTGGAACGTCCACCGAAGAACACTCCGATTGTTGTTTTCATTGCTATGAAGGGTGTAAACTATTCTGTTATAGTAGGTTCTGTTGTTTTATTTGAACGTATCGGGAAGGTCGTTCTCGTAGAGGATTACCTTCGCGGGTATTTTGCCTGTCGTAATCAGCGCCTGAGCCTGTGCGAAAGTATCGGTGACGAATAGGCGATCTTTGTCGAAGCCGGCTTCATTGATACCGGCGAGGATTGCCTCACGATTGGTCTTGCTTACCACTATAATGTAGTCGGCGCTTCCGGCAGCATGACGTCCGAATTCTTTGTTGAGATCTTCCTGCTCGACGCCGAGTTCGACCATGCCGGGAGTGACGAGTACGCGTCCGCCGACAGGCATGGCTGCCAGTACGTCGAGGGCCATTGCCGAACCTACGGGATTGCTGTTGAACGCATCATCAATAATAGTGAGACCGCCGGGGAATTTCTTGACAGACAGGCGGTGCTCGACATGTTCGATGCGGCTGACAGCATAAACAATTCTATCGTCCGGCACACCCATGGTCATAGCCATAGCTACGGCGGCAAGGATGTCGGAGATATTGGCTTCGCCCAGCAGGCGAGTGTGCAGATTGAGGGCTTGGCCATCGGCAGTTCGGATGACTGTGAAGTCTGTGCCGTCAGAAC
Source organism: uncultured Porphyromonadaceae bacterium (assembly GCA_947174915.1). Taxonomy (GTDB): domain Bacteria; phylum Bacteroidota; class Bacteroidia; order Bacteroidales; family Muribaculaceae; genus CAG-873. The sequence goes on from CAMWKV010000016.1 coordinate 10,821, forward strand.
CGTAGACGATATCGCGGGCGATGTAATCGGCACCCTCGGTGTTGCGGATGGCATAGCGGAGGCATACGGTGTTGTCGACCTCACGACCGGCTATCATCTCGAAGTCGTTGTTGACCAGGACGAGGCCGTCGGAAGGAATAGCGTCAGCGAGCTCGAACTTGGTATCACGAACGCATTCAATAGTTTTGAAGGATTCGAGGTGCTGTGGACCGACGGCGGTGATGATGCCCTTGTGCGGGTGTACGAGACGGCATATCTCAGCAATGTCGTCGGGTTGCTTGGCTCCCATCTCTACGATGAACACTTCATGGTAGGGTTTGAGAAGTTCGCGAATGGTGCGGACAACACCGAGAGTGGTATTGTAGCTTCCGGGGGTCATCAGAGTCTCATACTGCTCGGAGAGGATGCGGTAGAGATAGTGCTTGGTGCTGGTCTTGCCATAGCTTCCGGTGATACCGATAATTTTAAGTCCGGGCATATCTTCGAGGCGACGACGGGCATCGTTGATGTAGCCGTTGGTGATGCGCTTCTCCACCGGCGAAAGAAGCATGTTGGCTGCAAGAATCAGGACATGAGATATGCAGTAGGAGAAAAGGAGAGCTTCACACAAGGCATATATGTGAGCATTGACACCGATACCGTATATACATGCTATGATACCGGCGACAATAACTGCGAGGAAAAGCGCTGTGATGTATATACGTGAAGCACGAGCTGTCATCACGAGTGGCTTCTTGTACTTCTTCTTGGCTAATGTCCAGGTATTCAGTACGAAAAAGCTGCCGCCAATGAGCATACCTGCATTATGGCTGCAAAAAGGCGTGATGAGGAGCAGGAAGATAAAGATGGCACAGAGACGCTGTACAGATGTACTATCGCCGGACTCTGACAACCAACGGCGGTAACGGTCAGGACGATAACTGTTCTGCTGGAACATCATAAGGTCGCGCTTGAGCTCCAGGCACAGGTTGGCTATACCGGCGAGCGCAACTAATATGTATAATGCGAGAATCATTTCTTCGAAAAATTAAGGAAACTTGCTATGACTGCAGCCGTCTGAGCCGGACGGTCGAGAAAAGAGTAATGTCCGGCACCCTCGTAGCATACCAGACCGGCGTCGGGTATGAGGCTTTCCATCGTCTTGGCATCTGACAGCGGAGTGGCCGTGTCGTTGGCACCCCATATGAGGAGGGTGGGAGCCTGGATATCGGGAAGATGGTGCTTGAGGTCCTGGTTGACGGATACGGACATCACGCGACGCATCATCGGCGATGAATTCTGATAGTCCTGCGAGCCGCTCCTGCCGCGCATGCGCTCGATGGCGGCCTCCCCCCGTGTGCGACCCAATATAATGGGGGCGAGGAACTTGGCGAGCTTGAAGGAGTATACTTTGAAATAATATTTTAGTTTGCGACGGGGTTTGATGCCTGCCGAATCAACAAGAATAAGTCTGTCGACTTTGTTGCGTGAAGCGTAGACTATAGCAATACGGCCGCCGTAAGAGTGCCCTATGAGGACGGGTGCCGATATGTTCTTCAGACGGACAAACTTCTCAATGATATCGGCATACTCGTAGACACCCCATGGTTCTTTAGGTTCGGAGGATACCCCGAATCCGGGCAGGTCTATGTTGTAGACTGTTGTGGTAGAATCAATGCAGGCATCAGCCAATACCTTGACAGTGGATGAATTGCATCCCCATCCATGCATGACGATGACTGCGCGGGAGCCTGTACCCTCGCGGTCGTAACTAAGCAGGTTGCCGTCGATGTCAATGCTTTCTTTCATACCGTATCAAAATATGGTGCAAAGATACATATTAGTGTTGACCCCGCGAAATGATATTACCAAAAATAGAACTGTAAAGTGCTCATGAGGGCAGTGCGAAATGAATTCGGCGCTACCCTCATGAGGTAAGATTTCTTATCGGGTGGCGAAGATACCTGCGGTAGCTACACGGCTGTATGCAAGGACGCCGGCCTGCGAAATTTCGTAGATGCTTTCCTCGCCGTTACCAAGAGGCATGCGGACGTGTGTGTCGTCGACGAAGGTGAAGAGTTCATGACGTTCGCCGTCGGTCACAAAGCTCCATGTCTGAGCGTCGGCATCGAAATCGAGACGGATGCTGCTGCCGTCGTTGCAGCTGACGATGTCGTAGCCTTTGCCATCGCACTTCACGAGGTACTTGCCATCGTTGCCTTCAATGATACGTTCGCCCTTGGCCATGGGATTCGAGCCACTCCAGAACTCGATGCTGTTCAGCACCAGAAGGTCGGCGAGACCGCAGACTTCATAGACGGGGAGCACCCAGAAAGCGAAGAATACGAGCTCATTGAGGAATTTGTCACCGACATGCTGGTTCCAGCCAAGCAGGCGATTGGTGAGCGAGAAGGTGCCAATACATGAGGGTGTAGTGAGCACGGACATACCCAGAAGGATGAGGCACATGCTCTTGAGGATGAATTTTCTCATAGGATGTAAATATGAGGATGATAGATAAGGTTTAATTGCTGTTGAACGTGGTGTGACTTATGCGCTTATTTCGCGGCGGGCGTGATCGTAGAAGTCAGTGATTTTCTTCACATACGATACGGTCTCGGTACCGCGACAATATCCGAAGCGTACTACGGGATCGTTGTAGTACTTAGGGTTCATCTTCATAAGTATAGCTTTGCTCACGTTGTCGTCCCATACCTGTGGATTGAGTCCGTATTTCTTGGCCAGGGCTATGGCGTCGTAGACGTGCGCAATGCCGACATTATATGCTGCGATGACGAATTTCAGACGTTCCGAGTCGTTCGGTACATATTTCTTGAGGTAGCCGTCCAGGTCGGAGATGAGCTGAGAGGCCACTTTAACGCTTGTTTCGGGGTTGTTGAGTTTCGACACGGGTGTGCGATAACCACGGGCTGTGGCAGGCATGATCTGCATGAGCCCGCGAGCGCCGACCCATGAACGTGCGTTGGGCATGAACTTGCTTTCCTGATAGGCTTGTGCAGCCATCAGACGCCAGTCCCAACCGATGGTAGGAGCGTATTTCTTGAATAGATTGTCGTACTGCGAGATATATCCCTTGCTGAAATCGAAGGGTACGGATTTCGATACCTTGCTCTGCTCGAAGTAGCGCTTGAGGAGTTCTTCGTTGGTGCGTTGTGGCGATGCTTGGGCGAACCAGACGTCGATAGAGTCGGCAAGCCATTGTTTATCAGGGGCAACGGCCCATGATGAGCGCTGCGGGAGGCTTACGGGCATCGTTACATCAAGACCGGTGTAGTAGGTCTGATTGAGGCGCGCGATATCGCTGTCAACAACCGTAAGCGGAATCTTCCCATCGCTGACCATCTGTATAAGATCCTCGGTGATAAGGCTGTCGGTGTTGACTTCGATGATGTTGATGCCGCCGCCGAGCTCGTCGTTAAGATTCTGCATACGACGAAGATACTTGCTGTCTTCTTCGACATAGACGTCTCTGCCAACAAGTTCGGTGACGTCCTTGATAGGAGCTTCGCCTTGCACAGTAGGCTGCACGAGAACCTGAGTGGTGATATTCTCGGGTCCGCAGGGCAATACGTACTTCCGGTAGTGCTCAGTGATAGGGACTTCGTAGGCGATAAGGTCAACTTTGCCGGAGTCGAGCATTGCCACAGCCTCGGAAAGGCTCGTTGACACCTTGAGGTCGAGTACCATATTCTTCTGCCGCGCCAGGCTGTCGACAAGCGTGTAATCATAGCCCATGGGTTCATCGCGATAGATGAAGTACGATGTAGGGCCGTAAAGTGTGACTACTTTCAGTGTGTCGGGCAACTGATGCTCCTCATCTTTTGTGGAGGATGTAGAATTGCTGCACGATGCAGCGGAGAGAAGGGCTGCACCGGCGGCAAAGATTGAGATTATGGTACTACTACGCATATTTAACGACAAAGATGTCGGCGAACTCTCAATATTCGAAAGTGCCGAAGGGTGTGACAAGAGTGAGGCGGTTTTCAGTAGCCTCCTCGACGCGTCCCACTACCTTTGCATCTACGCCGAAGCTCTTGGAAATAGCGATGATTTCCTCGGCGGCTTCCGGTTTGCAGTAGATTTCCATGCGGTGTCCCATATTGAAGACGCGGTACATTTCTTTCCACTCTGTGCCGGACTGGCGACGGATGAGTTCGAACAGCGGGGGAACGTCGAACATGTTATCTTTAACAACATGTTTGCCGTGAACAAAGTTCATAATCTTTGTCTGCGCACCGCCGGAGCAGTGTATCATGCCGTGCACGGCAGGGCGCATAGCCTCAAGTACTGCTTTAATGACAGGCGCGTATGTGCGCGTGGGAGATAGTACGAGTTTGCCTGCGCAAAGAGGAGCTCCGGGCACATCATCAGTCAGAGCGCAATTGCCGCAATATACGAGTTCCTGAGGAACACCGGGGTCGTAGGTCTCGGGGTATTTGGCGGCTACCTCCTTGGAGAATACGTCGTGGCGAGCTGAGGTGAGTCCATTGCTGCCCATGCCGCCGTTGTACTCGGTCTCGTATGTAGCCTGACCATAGGAAGCAAGGCCAACGATGACATCGCCGGCGGCGATGTTGGCATTGTCGATGACGTCGGCACGGCGCATGCGGCATGTCACGGTACTGTCTACGATGATTGTGCGTACGAGGTCGCCAACATCGGCAGTCTCACCACCTGTGCTGTAGATGTTGACGCCGTGGCGACGAAGCTCTTCGAGGAGTTCTTCTGTGCCGTTGATGATGGCAGAGATTACTTCGCCGGGGACAAGGTTTTTGTTGCGGCCGATGGTGGATGAGAGGAGGATATTATCTGTTGCGCCGACGCAGAGGAGGTCGTCGATATTCATGATGAGCGCGTCCTGAGCGATGCCTTTCCATACGGAGATGTCGCCGGTTTCTTTCCAGTAGGCGTAGGCGAGGGAGGACTTAGTGCCGGCACCGTCGGCATGCATGATATTGCACCATTCGGGGTCACCGCCAAGATAGTCGGGCACAATCTTGCAGAAGGCTCCCGGGAAGATGCCTTTGTCTATGTTCTTGATAGCTGCGTGTACATCCTCTTTTGAGGCGGAAACGCCGCGCATGTTGTAGCGCTCATTTTGAATTGTAGCCATATATGCTGATGAGATGTTTATTTCAGTTTTTCTATTTCTGAAGGTTTGCCGAACAGCCATAAAATATCTCCGTCTTGGAATACGCAATCCGGCTGGGAATCAATGTGTTCTTCACCTCTATCGACGGCAATAACGAGAACACCATAGGTGTCGCGGAGACTGGCCGAGCGGGGTGTCTTGCCAATAAGTGGAGAGTGGTCGGAGATAAGTATATGTCTCAGTTTCACTTGAGAGGGATCGAATAGAGTATCCGGTTGCGCAGCCTCAGCCTCCACTACGGGGAGGAGCTTTTCAAGTTGTGCATCTGTGCCGATTACAGTAAGTGTATCGCCCGGATATATTCGAGTGCGGCCGTCGGGGATGGGAATGTAGTTGGCGTCGCGCTGGATGCCTACGACATTTACGCCATAGTGATTGCGCATATTGCTGTCCATGAGACGCTCGCCGGCGAATCTGCATGCTGTGCCGACGGTCATGTAGGCTTGGTGGAGATCGTGCACGATGGCATTCTTCTTGCCGCTTCGGCGCAGCTCGCGTTCGTTTAGGTTGTCCATGAAGGTGCTCTCTATGCGGCTCATGCTACGGCGAACGCGCTTGGAGAAATACAGTGCCATAAGTATGAGCGCCGAGACTATTACGCCGATTACGGCTTTGGCAGAGTAGGTGGAGAGTACTGCCCCTGTCACGAAGGCTAATGCGATGATATATCGGAAGATACTCATGACGATGCGAGGGACGCGACCTGGCTCTACACCGGTCTTTTCAGGCGACAGGGGGAGCATGAGTGCCAGAAGGAAGGGTGACATAGCCAGAAGGGTAATCACGAGAGCGAGGAGGTTGCTCCATTCGCCTGCAAGATCTGCAAGGTATGGCTTGAGGTAGCGGTTTGATATAATCGCAATTGCCAGCAGGACAATAGAGTAGAGGATGGTACGCCAGGTGTAACGCTTGAGTACCGGGCCCCACGAAGGTCCTACTGCTTCGCAGCGGTCGGCGTCCTTCTGGTAACGGTCGATGAGGAAGTGGAGTTTGCGGGGTAAATGTCGCTCAATGAGTGAGTAGCAGGGCTCGCTCATCTTGATGAAGTAGGGGGTAGTGAATGTTGTGATTACAGAAACTGCCACCACAATAGGGTAAATAGTGTCGTTGAGGACGCCGAGAGACATGCCGAGGTTGGCGATGATGAAAGCAAATTCGCCAATCTGTGTGAGTGAGAATCCGGACTGGATGGCAACCTTGAGAGTCTGACCTGTGACAAGCATGCCGGTAGTGCCGAAGATAATCATTCCGACAATGACTACTGCCGATAGAATGATAACAGGTCCCCAATAGTTGAAAAGTATAGCAGGCTGTACCATCATACCGACAGAGATGAAGAATACCGAACCAAAGAGATCCTTGACCGGTGTGACAACGTGCTCAATGCGTTCAGCGTAACTTGTGCCGGCGAGGATGGAGCCCATTACGAATGCTCCGAGAGCCATTGAGAAGCCGCAGTAGACTGAGAAAACCGCCATGCCAAGACAGAGGCCCATAGCTACAATAAGGAGAGTCTCGTTATTGAGGAAGCGTCGTATCTTATTGAGCAGTGACGGGAGGACGTACACACCTACAAGGAACCATATCACGAGGAAGAAGACGAGTTTGCCTACGGACAGTATCAGCTCTGAGCCTTCCACACTGTTATTGATGGCAATGGAGGAGAGGAGCACCATCATGAGGACGGCAAAAAGGTCTTCGACAATCAGTACCGCGAGCACAAGGGATGCGAACTTTTTCTGTCGCAGCCCCATGTCGGTAAATGCCTTGATGATAATGGTGGTGGAAGACATCGACAGCATGCCTCCGAGAAAGAGGCAGTTGATATAGTCGAGATGCATGAGATGGCCTACAGCAAAGCCGGAGCACATCATGCCTGTGATGATGATGAGGGCTGTAACGACTGCACTGCCACCGGAGTTGAGTAACTTACGGAAACTGAACTCAAGACCAAGCGAGAAAAGCAGAATGACGATACCTATCTGAGCCCAGAAGTCAATGTTTTCTTCAGTTGTAACCGAGGGGAGGTATTCAAAATGGGGGCTTGCCAGAAAACCGGCTACAATATATCCGAGAACAACCGGCTGACGTATCCACTTGAAAAGCACTGTGACAATGGCGCCAAGAAGGAGGATAAAGGCCAAGTCGGAAATAAGTCCTTCTATATTCATAATCAGATGCTGAGTTGATTGGCGAGTGTTATGGATTTTGTGGGATGGAGCTGTTCGAACTGGCTGAACAACTGGATGTAGTTGGTGGACTCGCGCACAAGGACTACGAGGTTGAGACGCGTTTCCTGTGTCTCAAAGTCGTATTCTACGAAGAAATTGGAGAGATGTATCTTATGTTCGCGAAGTACCCGTCGATAGTCCGAGATGTCGTGCAGGATGTCGGCGGTCTTGATGCGTATGATTCTTGACTCCGATCCTCGGCTGAAAGTGTGTTCGATGCGTTCGAGCTGAACGAGGATGAAGAGAATCAATCCGGATGCAACGATAGATAGAACGTACATGCCAAGGCCCACGGCCATACCGATTATGGCTACCATCCATATTCCGGCGGCCGTGGTGAGTCCGCGTACGGAGCCCTTCATCTGTATGATGGCGCCGGCTCCAAGGAAGCCGATACCGGTGATTACCTGAGCCGCGATACGGCCCGGGTCGCCGTTCTTGAGACCCATGTACTCCTGTGGTACATAAATGGACAGGAGCATTGCCAACGTGGCGCCCATAGATATAAGCGAGAAGGTACGCAGACCGGCAGTCTGACCCTTGCGCTTACGTTCATACCCAACGATAGCGCCCAGCAACATACTGAGTATCAACTTATAGATAGAGCCTATAGTGTTGACCTCAATAGAGTTAATCTGTTCGTAAATGAAGGATATGAAAGACATCGAGCGGGATGGGACTTACTGGAGAGTGAAGTGACGAGAGATGAGACGGAAGTTGTCGGCGAAGAGTTCTACAGTGTATTCACCGGCAATGAGCGGGGTGTTGACATCATAGTAGATGTTGATACCGCCAATTTCTTCGCCTGCATACTCAATCATCTTGCGAGCTGTGTACTCTACATTGCCACCTTCAAAGGAGAAAGTGCCGGCAGAGCCGAGGAGCTGACCGGAAGGAGAGATAATGCGCATGTAGATGGTCTTCTCACCTACCGGTGTTGAATTGTTCTGAGGGATAGTGAAGGTCGCGCGGAGCTGAACGGCCTTGGCTATTTTTTTCTCGACCTTGTTCTTCTTGTTGAGCGGTGTTAGAGTGAGGCCGGTGACGTTGAGCCGCTCGGCCAGAGTCATGCGTTCGGAGAGCACTTCATTCTTTTTTGCGGTCTCAGTCACCTGAGTGCTGAGGCGGCGGTTCTGTTCTTTTACCTCTTTGTTCTCGGTGCGGAGTGCTTCGTTTTCTTTATTGAGACGGTCGATTTCCTCTACATAGTGGCGCAGGAGAGCACGGAGTGTTTCGATCTCGCCACGTAGTTTGGCGATTTCTGCCGAACTCTTGCGTTTCTGGTCCTTGAGTTCCTGCTGGAGTTTTTCGACCTGCACACGGGCAGCTTCGTATTTGTCACTGAGCGCACGCTTGACGCTGTCGTCGGTGATGAATTTGCGTGAATTTTCGAACTGCTCGAATTCCTCGTTGAGATCGGCATACTCATTCTGAAGCATCTGCTGTGCATTGTCGAGTAGCACCTGCTCCAACTCGTTGCGGGAAGCCTCGGCCTGACGGGTGGCACGAACGGTGGTAAATACGAGTACTCCGACGAGTATTGCCACAACAGCAATGCCTACCGGAATCCATACTTTGGCTCCCGCTTTGGCAGGAGAGTTATTCTGTCGAGTCTGGTTGTCCATAGTTGTACAATTATGGTCCTACTTTATATGATTGCGTATTATTCTGCAAAGGTAATGCTTTTCAACAAGCGGAGAAAATTTCCATGCTATTTTTAATGGATTTTTTGTCAAGACCACCTCTTTATATACCTACGTGATGTGCTACGCAATTTATTGCTGTAAAGGACCCGGGAATGTATAATTAACACAAGGTAAATGGAGAAACAATTGATAATCAAATAGTAGGGGCAATGTCGTCGAAAATGAAAAAATAAATGAGCTTTACACCTTTGGCCGATAGTGAAAAAATGCTTAACTTTGCCGCCGTTACACCATGACGATATGACACCGCAAAATTTATATACCTATGACGAAGCCTATCAGGCTTCGCTCAACTATTTCGACGGCGATTCTTTGGCCGCCCAGGTATGGGTGAGCAAGTATGCGCTGAAAGACTCCGACGGCAATCTCTACGAGCTCACCCCCGATGACATGCATCATCGTATAGCTCGCGAACTGGCCCGCATTGAAGCTCGTTATCCCGACGGAATGAGCGAAGAGCAAATCTTCGACCTTCTGAAGGACTTCCGTTATGTGATACCTCAGGGTAGTCCCATGGCCGGTATAGGCAACAATCTACAGGTAGGCTCTCTGTCGAATTGCTTCGTCGTAGGTCTCGACGGTAAGCCTGACAGCTACGGCGGCATCATGCGTATTGACCAGGAACAGGTGCAGCTGATGAAGCGCCGCGGCGGTGTGGGTCATGATTTGTCCCATCTGCGTCCGCGAGGTATGGCCGTAAAAAACTCGGCACTGACTTCTACCGGCCTTGTACCATTCATGGAACGCTACTCTAACAGTACCCGCGAAGTGGCGCAGGACGGTCGCCGGGGTGCGTTGATGATGACTGTATCTATCAAGCATCCCGATGCCGAAGCGTTCATAGATGCCAAGATGACACCCGGCAAAGTGACCGGAGCAAATGTGTCGGTGCGTATTGATGACGCCTTCATGGAGGCCGTCGAAAGCGGTAAGCCTTACATTCAGCAGTATCCCGTCAACTCGGACACTCCGGTTGTCTCCCAGGCAATCGATGCCGGAGTTCTGTGGCAGAAGATTGTGGGTAATGCTTGGAAATCGGCAGAACCGGGTGTGCTCTTCTGGGATACAATCCGTCGCGAGTCGGTGCCTGACTGCTATGCCGACCTTGGTTTTGAAACCATCTCCACCAATCCTTGCGGTGAAATTCCCCTCTGTCCCTACGACAGTTGTCGTCTGTTGGCGATCAATCTTTACTCTTTCGTAGAGAATCCCTTTACTCCCGAGGCTCGTTTCAACTATGACAAACTGACCGAGGTAGTGCGCAAAGCCCAGCGTATGATGGATGATATCATTGATCTGGAGATGGAGAAAATCGATCTCATCCTCGAAAAGATTGACTCCGACCCTGAGCCTGAAGAGGTGAAAGGTCCGGAGCGTAACCTTTGGCTCAAGATTAAGGCCAAGACGCTTCGTGGACGACGTACCGGTCTCGGCACTACAGCGGAGGGCGATATGATTGCCGCTATGGGTCTTAAATATGGCACTACTGAGGCCACGGATTTCTCGGTGAGCGTTCATAAGGCAGTAGCACTCGCTGCTTATACAGAGTCAGTGCAGATGGCCGGTGAGCGTGGAGCCTTCGAAGTATATGATGCTGAGCGAGAGAAGAATAACCCTTTCATTCAGCGTATTGCCGAGGCCGAGCCTGCTCTGTACGAGCGAATGAAGCAAATGGGACGTCGCAATATCGCGTGTCTTACCATCGCTCCAACCGGTACGACGAGTCTGATGACTCGTACGTCGAGCGGTATCGAGCCTGTGTTCATGCCAGTCTACAAACGTCGTCGCAAGATTAATGCCAACGACCAATCGGCTCGGGTGGACTACGTAGATGATAGCGGCGATGCATTCGAAGAATATATCGTGTACCACCCCAAATTCCTGGAATGGATGAAGGTGAAGGGTCTGGACACGAATAAAGATTATACTCAGGCTGAACTCGATGAGATTCTTTCCCAGTCGCCTTATGCAGGCGCAACAGCCAATGATATCGACCGAATCGAGAAGGTGAACATGCAGGGTCGTATACAGAAATGGGTGGATCACTCAATCTCTGTAACAATCAATCTGCCGGCAGACATCACAGTTGAGGCTGTGGAAGAACTCTATCGCCACGCCTGGCATGCGGGATGCAAAGGTTGCACGGTATATCGCGAAGGATCACGTTCAGGTGTGCTCGTCGCCGCTGACAGCAAGAAGAAAGAAGAGCATGCACATGTGCATACACCCATCATAGACAAGCGTCCACTGGAGCTTGAGGCGGATGTAATTCGTTTCCAGAACAATAAGGAGAAATGGATTGCTTTCGTGGGTCTTGTAGACGGTCATCCGTATGAGATTTTCACCGGTCTGGCTGATGATGAAGACGGCTTATTCCTGCCCAAAGCTATCACTCATGGTCGCATCATCAAGGCAATCGATGAGAACGGTAACAAGCGCTACGACTTTCAGTTCATCAATCGTCGCGGCCACAAGACTACCATCGAGGGGCTGAGCGATAAGTTCAATCCCGAATATTGGAACTATGCCAAACTCATATCGGGTGTACTCCGCTACAAGATGCCTATCGACCAGGTGCTCAAACTGGTAGGTGGACTTGAACTTGACTCGCAGAGCATCAACACATGGAAGATGGGCGTGGAACGCGCACTGAAAAAATACCTGCCCAACGGTACAAGTGCCAAGGGTCAGAAGTGTCCAAACTGTGGTGAGGAAACTCTCGTATACCAGGAAGGTTGTCTGATATGTACCAACTGCGGTACGAGCAAATGTGGATGATGTCATGAGCTCTCAGACTCCGGATACCCGTATACAATACGACTCCGCCCTGGCTCTCTGCCGGGAGATTTTCGTGGCTAAGCTCCAGGACTACGGCCCGTCGTGGCGCATCATGCGCCCGGAGGCTATCACCGACCAACTGTTCATCAAGGCCAAGCGAATACGAACCTTGCAGGAGACGGGAACGTCGGCGGTAGGCGAGGGGATTCTCCCTGAGTTCAAGGCACTTGTCAACTATGGCATCATAGGTATTCTTCAACTGCAACAGGGCTATGCCGATTCATCGGATATATCCAATATGAAAGCTGTGGAGTACTATGATGAAATTGCCCATGAGGCCCGAACTCTTATGTTGGCCAAGAATCATGACTATGGCGAGGCATGGCGCTCAATGCGCGTGCTGTCATATGTCGACCTGATTCTCACCAAGATTCAGCGAATCAAGGAAATTGAAGATCATGCCGGTTCGACGAAGGTGTCCGAGGGCATCGACGCCAATTACTTTGATATCATCAACTACGCTATATTTGGAATAATCAAACTTACAGATGAAGCCTGAAAGTCGAAGGCTGATTCAAACAGGCCTTGTATGGTTGTGTCGGTTAGTTGCCGGCACGACCTTTATTATATCCGGATGGTCCAAGTCCATCGATCCCTGGGGGTTTACCATCAAAATAGGTGAGTACCTGAATGTATGGGGACTGTCAGTGCCGCACGAGGCAATCGTAGCTGCGGCTGTGTCGCTGGCATGTGTCGAATTCTGTACGGGAGTCATGCTCTGCGTGGGCTCGCTCAAGCGCACTTCGGCAATTATCGCCGCAACCATGATGGCTGTCATGCTACCTCTCACGGTCTACATAGCTGTGGCAAATCCGGTGGCAGACTGCGGATGCTTCGGTGATTTATGGTACATATCCAATGGCGCCACGCTGGCGAAAAATATCGTGCTTACTGCCGCGATTGTGTACCTACTATTCAATAACAGCAAAGTTAGCGGGCTCTATGCAACACCCGTACAATGGCTCACCATTATTGCTGCTCTTGCTTTTCCGCTGTTCTTGTCGATGGAGGGATATCATATACAACCACTTGTCGACTTCCGCCCATACAAAATAGGCACGCCTGTTTTCGTTGGCGAAAAAGGTGCTGCATCGGAGGATGGATACGTCTATGAGAGGGCGGGGGAGCAACGTGTTTTCACGCTTGATGAACTGCCGGACAGTACATGGACTTTTGTAAGTGCACTCGAACCTTCGGAGGATGTAGAATTTGATGGGCCTTTTGAGGTACGCAATTCTGACGGCGACGATGTAAGCGATGAATTCACCGAAGGCCGACAAATGTTTGTGATAGTGCCCGAACCGACGATGCACTATCTTATCTATGGGCACTATGTAAATCGGCTTGCCCGTTGGGCCGAACGCAGTGAGATAGGGTTTGCCGCCGTGCTTGGTGGAACGCAGAGTCAGATGGAACGTTGGGCCGACTGGACTCGTCCTCCGTTCGATATATATACGGCAGATGCTACTGCGCTCAAACAGATGGTTCGCGGACGCGAGGCGATAATTTATGTCGAAGATGGCGATATCGTATGGAAACGTACGTTATCGTCGATGCCGAAGAATCTTCCTGAAGAGGATGCTGATGCGGCAGTCCGTCTCGCAGCTCCCGATGACGGTCACCTCCACACTGTCGCAGGGCTTATATTCCTGGCGTGGATGATTGTGGTATATCTCCTGAGTCTGTCGCCGCGACTTATCAAACTTTTTACGCGCATTATCGCACTTATACAGCATTGATAGCACTTACGATGAACTGGAATTACAAGCAACCGGTGGAGATTCATTTCGGAACCGGTATCCTCTTTGGCATGAAAGAATTGACGGCAAAGGCCGGTTATTCCCGCGGACTGCTGGTTACTTCACCTTCCTTTGTCAAACGAGGTATTGTCGACAGGCTCAGTGCTTTCTGTGAGGGTCGTATTTGCGCCGTATTCGACGGTGTGATGCCAAACCCTGATGTTGTACAGGTTGACGCCTGCGCGGCCTTAGCGCGAAATGAAAAGTGTGATTTCATCATAGCTCTCGGGGGTGGTAGCGTACTGGATTGCGCCAAGGTGGTGTCAGTACTGGCGCTATGTGAAAAATCGGCTTCGGATTTCGTTGGGAAAACGGTAGGTATTCCGTTGGAACACCTACCGTTGATTGCTGTTCCTACGACAGCCGGCACTGGCAGCGAGGTTACTTCTGTAGCCGTGATATCGGATCATGCCAGAGGGGTGAAGGTACCGCTTGCAGCTGATAGCTTCTTCCCTGCGATGGCCATTGTAGATCCGGAATTGACTTATTCGGCGTCGCCTTATCTTACTGCCTGCTGCGGCGTGGATGCCCTATGTCATGCTATTGAAGCATATTGGAGCCGGCACCATCAGCCCGTATGCGATGCATTGGCAGTGAAAGCAGTCAAGATGCTGCTTGCGAACATCGAAGATGCTGTGTACACAGACTATAATAAGACGGCGCGAAATAACATGTCGGAAGCGTCCCTGATAGCCGGGCTGGCCTTCGCTATACCGAAGACATCATCGGCTCACGCGTGCTCGTATCCGTTAACGAATCTGCTTGGCATCCCTCATGGCGAAGCATGCGGACTGACGATTGATCATTGGATACGGTTCAACTACAGTCATGGCGACAGGAGAATAATCGAACTCGCCGAGGCGCTTGGCTTCAGTTCGCCCGATGAATTGGCTGACAGAATCGGAGAGATTAAAAAATACACTGGTTTACGTACCACGTTGGCAGATATGAAACTTTCAGACGCCAAACTTCAAGAACTGATAGAAGGCTGCAAGCATCCTAACATGCTCAATAATCCCGTAAAAGTCGAAGATTCGGATATCGCAGCCCTGATGACAGCTCTTGCCCACGGCTGAGATAAATCTCTACTGCACATTATGGCGTAAGAATCTCGCGTTAGTCGTAGATACTGCGATTCTTCACTATTATAGCTTGGGGCATGCCGACAGGTTAAATCGGCATGAAAATTGCGGCGCATTTATTCCTCGGCCGGCCGGAATGTTGTGAAAGTGCCGTCGGTATAGAATACAATTATAGATGATATTTTTTTAGCTTCACTGGGAGTGTTTGCTGCCGGGGAAGCTGTTGCAGGGGCGGGCAGGATAGCTGCTTGCGCTAAGTCCGGATTTTTAGGTGGCACACTCTTATTTGAGGGATGAGTTGCAGGATTGGACGTATTTTGAGGTTGATTTGGCTCGGAATTTCTATTTTGAAAATTAAATAGGTCTTCGAAATCTTGCTCGTCAGAGTCGATAAATGCGTTATTGTCAATTGATTCGCTGTCTGAGAC
>CAMWKV010000017.1 GCA_947174915.1 uncultured Porphyromonadaceae bacterium
AGAATCTGTACTGTCTTGATTCTTATTAAACTACGGTTTATCATATTTGAATGTTCGTCTTTATTGCTTTTGAGTGCAAAGGTACGGACTTTTTTTGAAATAGAGTAATGTCGGAGGGCAAAAATCAAGCGAGAGGATTGAAGCCGCGGGCTTTCAGCTCGACTTCTTCGCCGTTGGTGAGGACGAGGGCGCAGCCAAGGTCTTCTTTGCAGATATAACCTATCACCTTGATGCCCTTGATTTTGTTGACTGTTTCGTGGGCGGCAAGGGGTACGGTGAATACGAGCTCGTAGTCTTCACCGCCATTGAGGGCTGCGGTGAGCGGGCTTATGCCGAGGTCTTCGGCCATAGCGGCTGTCTGGTAGTCGATAGGGATACGATCCTGGTAGATGCGGCAGCCAGTGTGACTCGCTTTGCAGATGTGCATCAGTTCGGACGAAAGACCGTCGCTGACATCCATCATTGCTGTAGGAACTACGCCATGCTCGGCAAGTGCTGCTACTACGTCGCGGCGTGCTTCGGGTTTGAGCTGGCGTTCGATGATATATTCTTTACCGGCGAAATCGGGTGTGAAATCCTTATTGCCGGCACCGGCTATCTTCTCGCGCTCGAGGAGCTGCAGTCCCATGTATGCCGCACCGAGATCGCCGCTGACACATATTATATCTGTGTCTTTTGCCCCTGAGCGACGAACGGCTTTGCCGCGCTCGGCCTCGCCGATACAGGTGATGGAAATTACCAGACCTTGATGCGAAGCTGTTGTGTCGCCTCCGACAATATCTACGCCATAGCTCTCGCATGCCAGGCGTATGCCGGCATAGAGTTCTTCGATATGCTCGACAGTGAAACGGCCTGAGATGCCGAGGCTGACAGTTATCTGCTTCGGTGTGCCGTTCATAGCGTAAATGTCGGAGAAATTCACTACGGCAGCTTTGTAGCCGAGGTGTTTGAGCGGTACATAGGTGAGATCGAAGTGAACGTTCTCGAGCAGGAGGTCAGTTGTGACGAGCACTTCTGAAGTCTCGGGGTAGTGTAGTATGGCCGCATCGTCGCCAACGGCGAGCTTAGTGCTGTCATTGACAGCACTGAGCCCGTCGGTGAGCTTATCGATGAGGCCGAACTCGCCCAGAGTCGATATTTCTGTTTGCTTTTCAGCCATTGTATTCTTTGGAATTGATGTTTATCGCGTCAGTCGCTGTGTGATTTTAGTGCTATCAGCAGCGTTCAACCATCGCCTTAACGATAGCTTCTACGGTGGGCTGAGCCTTGACAGCTGCCTTCTGTACTTCCTCGTGGGTAGGTACATCAGTGATGTCCTTGCCGCCAAGGTCGGTGATGACAGAGATACCGAATACACGCATGTCCATGTGGCGTGCAACGATGACTTCGGGTACTGTAGACATACCGACAGCGTCGCCGCCTATGACACGGAAGTATTCGTATTCGGCAGGCGTCTCAAAGGTAGGACCGGTGGTGCCTACATAGACGCCGTGCATCAGGCGCAGGCCTTTCTCTGCTGCGATAGTGTCGGCGAGAGCGATGTATTTTTTATCGTAGGGCTCGGTCATGGCGGGGAAACGCGGGCCGAGTTCTTCGTAGTTCTTGCCGCGGAGAGGATTCTCGGGGAAGAGGTTGATATGGTCGGTGATGATCATCACGTCGCCCACTTTGAATTCCTTGTTCATGCCGCCGGCAGCGTTGCTTACGAAGAGTGTGTTTATGCCGAGAGCCTTGAATACACGCACGGGGAAGGTTACGGTCTTCATGTCATAGCCTTCGTAGTAGTGGAAACGACCCTGCATGGCTACGACACGCTTGCCGCCCATGTTGCCGAAGATGAGGTTGCCGCTGTGGCCCTGTACGGTCGAGACCGGGAAGTTTGGTATCTCGGAGTAAGGGATGACGGTCTTGTCGTCGATATATTCTACGAGGTTGCCGAGACCGGTACCGAGGATGATGGCTACTTCAGGGAGCTCACCTGCGCGTGTGCGCAGGTAGGCGGCTGTTTCTTTGATTTTATCGAGCATGGGATATATGTTTTATGTTAATGTTATTGAGGTTCTGTAGTATTACTGGTATCAGAGTTCCGTATGAAGAACATGCCGACGATGCCGAATGTTGCGGTCTTAATGAATTTTATAGTGCCACATTTGTGATGTCCTATTGTTGGGCGCGTTCACGCAGTCGCTCGCGGATGGTCTTTTCGAGCGCTTCCGTGAAGTCGGGACCGCCGAAGGGGTATTCGAAATCCACACCCACAGGAAGGTAGAATGTGGAAGCCTTTAACTGATGCGGGAAATAGGGATTGGCCGCCATACGGACAGCATCTTTCTCGGTCGTTATGATATATCGGCGGGCGCCGCGCAGGGAATTGAAACGTTCGAGCAAGTGCTCAAGGTCCTTTCGGGTGTACTGGTGATGGTCGGGATATATGTCGACCTTGACACGAGCGGCGTGACTCTTGACGTACTTTACAAATGGCCGGGGATTGCCTATGCCGGCTACAGCGAGGACTGAGTCGTTCTCTGTCAGCCAGTCGAGATAAGGTACTGACGTGGCCATATCGTCGAAGACTGGTGCGAGAGGTCTGTAATCCAGGTGAGTAAAGAACAGTTGCTGCCAGGCCTGGAGTGCGTAGCGATTCGATTCGTTGCGATAGTCCATCGGCTTGAGTTCCGTGGGGCACTTCGACACTACGAGCATGTCGGCGCGATTGATGCCGCGCGATGGTTCGCGTAGACGACCGTATGGGAGCATGGCATCAGCATAGATAGGGTGTGAGTATTCGCTTACTACTATCGATACGAGCGGTTTGACGTAACGATGCTGGAAGGCGTCGTCGAGAAGGATTATGTCAATCTGCTTGCCGGTGTTCATCAGTTCGCGGATGCCGGTGACGCGGTCTTCGCAGACGGCTACGGTGACTTCGCCGTTGAACTTGTTGTAGATTTGGAAGGATTCATCACCAATGTCGCGCGGCATAGTATTCTTGCCTGCCATGACGAAGCCCTTGGTCTCGCGTTTATACCCTCGGCTGAGGACGGCAATGTGATAGTTGGCTTTCAGAGCACCTGCAATATATTCGACGAGCGGTGTCTTACCCGTACCGCCTACGGCAAGATTACCTACGGTGATAATAGGAACCTCGAACTCAACCTCTTTCAGTATGTTCCAGTCGAAAAATTTATTTCGCATGAAAGTGACCGCCCCGTACACCTTGGAGCAGGGGAGCAACACTAATTTCGACAGTAGTGTCTTCTGGGCCATGTTCTTGCGCTGAGTTGATGATTGTTGAACTCCTTTTTACTGAAAGATAATGTACTCCATGCGAGCCTGCATGGGGTTGCCGGAACGCAGACGCTGTACGGTCTCTATCATACGCAGAGTCTCGGCATCGTAGCCGGCGAGTTTGAGGTCATCAAGGTTGCCATAGTCGCGAAGGAATTTCTCCCAGAGTTTATCTTCGCCGAGAGGATAGCGGGCTATGCAGTCGGAGTCGAGGTCAAGGTCGTAGCACATGGCCTCGATGACTTCGTCAAGAGAAGCCAGACCGTCCACGAGACCGAGCTTGACGGCATCGCCGCCTATCCATACTCGGCCTTCGGCGATGGCCTTGACCGAGTCCTGAGGCATATTGCGGCCTGCCGCAACTCGCTTGGTGAATAGGTCGTAGATAGTCTCCACATGCTGCTGCATGGCCTGATATTGAGCGGGAATCATAGCATGTACATCGGTGATGCCGGCTGCATTGGGATTCGTTTCCACTGTGCTGAAATGAACACCGAGTTTGTCGGTCACGAGCCCGGACACATCCGGTATCATGCCGAATACGCCGATGGAGCCGGTGAGAGTAGTGCGGTCGGCAAATATACTGTCAGCACCACAACTGATATAGTAGCCACCGGACGCGGCATAGTCGCCCATAGAGACGTAGAGTGGTTTGTTCTTTGATTTGAAGTACTGAAGCGCTTCCCATATCTGTTCGGACGCAAAAGCGCTGCCACCGGGGCTGTTGACACGGAGTACCATGCCGGCTACCTTGTCGTTGTCGGCGAGCTCGACAATCTCGTCGACCATCTTCGGGCCTACGATGCCGGATTTACCGCTGTCTACTATATCGCCGATAGCATAGAGGACGGCTACATGCTTGCGCGAGAGCTTATCTTCGGCGAGATTCTCAGCATCTACGTAGTCGGCGGGAGATATGAAGCGGAGATCTTCGTCAAGGTCAATGTCGCAGTATTCGCGGAGCACATTCTCAGCCTGGCGACGGTAGAGGAGAGTGTCGGCAAGGCCTGCGGCAACGAAGGTGTCGGCAGGGCGGGTGAAGATGAGTTCAGAAGCCATGCGACGGATGGTATCGACAGGGATAGCGCGGCCGTATGCTATCTCTTCGGAAGCGTAGGCCCATATAGAATCGATGTACTGCTGCATCTGCTGACGGGCGGGCTCGCTCATGGCATTGAGAATGTAGGGCTCAACAGCGCTTTTGTAAGTGCCCACCTTGATTATCTGCATTTTAATGCCGAGCTTGTCAAGAAGTTCCTTGAAGAAGGGAGTGGTGCCACCTACACCATGGATGTCGACGCTACCCATAGGGTTGAGGGCGATGGTGGTGGCGGTAGATGCTATCATGTAGTCACCTTGAGAGTACATATCGCCGTAGGCGTAGACCCACTTGCCCGACTCTTTGAACTCGTAGATTGCGTCGATGAGTTCCTGGCGAGAGGCCATACCCATAGACGCGCCGGCGCAGTTGAGGTAAAGGCCTTCTATGCGGTCGTCATCGGCTGCAGCGCGGAGGGAGAGTATCATATCCTCAATTGTAGGGGCATCGTTATCGGCATTCTGCAGCATCTGAATGAAAGATGTAGGCTGATTGCGGTCCGCGATGGTGCCGCTAAGGTCGAAGTAAAGGATGGACTTTTTCTCAACTGCTACGGCGCTATCGCCGCCGGCTTTGGCAATGAATACACCGAGGAGCATCATACCTCCGATGAAAAGTACTATCAGCGATACCCATAGACCGGCCATGGTGCCGAGCATTGAGATGAAAAAGCGTTTTAGCATCGTGTTCTGTGTTGTTTGTTGCTGTATATCAATGAGATGCGTCGGCTGTTGAGCGTGCATTGACATGTCAGACTACACTTCAGCCGATATATTGTCTACAAAATTAATGAAATTTTTTAATATTTCGCCGATTAAGTGAAAATATGCGCTAAATATTTAGTTTGGGACGGACTGGAGATATAACCTTAAGTACGGGGTCTTGATAAAACTGAAGGAGGCTGCGTCAAACGATTGACACAGCCTCTCAATGCCATGGGAGAGTCGGACTTATTTCTTGCGAACGGCGTAGCGGCTCATGAACTTGTCGACGCGGCCGGCTGTGTCGACGAGCTTCTGCTTGCCGGTGAAGAAGGGGTGCGAAGAGCTTGTGATTTCAAGCTTTACCAGGGGATAAGTCACCCCATCGATTTCGATAGTCTCACGGGTGGCGACGGTCGAACGGGTGATGAAGATTTCGTCGTTCGACATATCCTTGAATACCACTTCGCGGTAATTTTCGGGATGAAGATCTTTTTTCATTGTTGTTTAACTCTCTTTAATACGTATTATTCAATTTCTATTGGCGTTGGTAAGACGCTTCTTAGTAATGGCTCGCAAAAGTACGAATATTTTCCGACCTATGCAAGTTTTTTAGTGATGCCGGGGCGATTCTTTGTGCTATTTATATTATTTTTGCGTTGTAATAGTATTGAATAAGAACTTAAGAACATGAGATTATATACCAGCTACGGCTCCTCAGCCGACCGTCGTGCTATCGACGAAGCAATCAACGCTCTCCGCGAGGGCAAACTGATAATCTATCCTACCGATACGCTCTATGCTATCGGCTGTGACGGACTTAACAACCGTGCAATCGAACGGTTATGCAGCCTCAAGGGCATCAACCCTGACAAAAATCTGCTTTCCGTGGTGTGCGCCGAGATATCCGATGCAGCCCAGTATGCGCGCATTGACAATCGAGCTTTCCGACTCCTCAAAGAGAATCTGCCCGGGCCGTTTACTTTCGTGCTTCCGGCGTCGACACAGTTGCCTAAGGCATTCAAAGGCCGTAAGACTGTGGGTATAAGAATACCGGATAATGTATTTGCCCGTGAGCTTGCGCGTGAGTTCGGCAACCCTATACTTACGTCGTCGGTAAGTCTTGAAGACGAAGATATTGATATAACGAGCGCCGAGGCTCTTGGCGATCATTATTCGTATGTCCAGGATATTGCAATGACCATAGATGGCGGTGAAGGTAAGACCGAGGGCAGTACTGTGGTCGATTGTACGAACAGCAACGAGCCGGAGATAATCCGTCAAGGCTTGGGCGACATCAGCTTATAAGCAGGCTCCTATTAAGACTGTATATCATAGTATAAGTCGAAGGGTAGCTCCGAATTTGCGAGGGTTGCCGCGCTGAACGAAGGTATTGCCGATAGACTTGAAGTAGAACGTATTGTAGCGAGTATCCGTGAGGTTCTCGGCCCATAGTGCTAAGCTCCAGTGTTCAGCGGCGAAGTTGAGGCGCAATCCTGCAAGACAGTAGAATGGCTGTGAGATAGTGTTGTCCTCATCCCACCAGATGCGCCCGGCACAGCGGGCGGTTGCTGTCAGCGAGGGTACTATGCCACTGAAGGAAAGGCGGCTCGCATGCCATGTGGCTTCGCCGAACAGGGTGTGACTCGGTGCATAGGGCAACTGCTTGCCACGGTAGTCGGTGCGACCGTCGTAGTATTTCCGGAAAGTAGCGTTTGTGTAACCGTATGATGCACGGAGAGTGACATCTTCGACGGGCGACCATTGCGTTGATAGCTCGGCGCCCAGACTGCGTGTGCGGCCGGCGTTGGTCATCATACGGCCGGTAGTGGTGCCGGGAGGGAAGATGGTGAGCTGCTGGTCGCGACAGTCGATGAAAAAGAATGCGCCGTCGAGATTAAAGGTATTCCGCGGGAGCGCCCAGTGAAAACCGACCTCGTAATTGAAGCTCTTCTCAGGACGATACGATACCACATCGCCGAATTCGTATAGTGACGACATGCCCATGATGCTCATGATGCGCTGCTGGAGCACGTCGCTGAACATCTGCGTATTGTAGCCGCCTGCCTTATAGCCTTTCGAGAACGTGAAATATGGCTGCAGAGGGCAAGAATAAGATACTGTGAACTTGGGGAGTAGTTCAATGTATGTGTGACTGATGTGACCCTTATCGTTGATGTCGACCGGTTGATGACTGAAGACTTCTTCAGTCCCGTCCGGGAGAATGTGCATGGTAGTGTAGCCGGTATGTGTCGAGCTGTGATAGGACAGTGAGGTGCGTTCGATATCAAGTCGCAGACCGGCCTCTAGACGCCAGTCACCGAGATGAACAGTGCTTTCATGATAGAATGCACCACCACTGCTGTGCATGTCGAAGTGACTGCCAAGAACGAATCGGCGGCTGTCCCAGCGGATAGGATAGTCCGGGTTCACGTCGTTGCGATGGTCTTCGATGAGTCGGGCAATACCGGTATCCTTGAATGTCACAGGTGCGTCCATGCCGGTGCTGCGGTGAAAACCGTAGACACCTCCGAGCCAGCTGTATTTACCGCGGCTACCGCGTGTGAAGAGATCCTCGGTGAGAGCCCATTCGTTTCGACGCTGGGTGAGGGTGAAGTAGTCCGCCGGAAGGAAATCCTGGTCGAGAACCATGCAGTCGTTGAGGTACTGGAAGGAGGTGATGGATGTCACCACCACTCGTTTGCCGGCCCATGCTACTGTGAGAGCGTCTGCGATAGATGTGCGACGGTACGAGCACGTGTCGTTGTACTCGATTTTGCCGGATTCAGTGTTTTCGTAGGCGTAGCCGGCCTGTTTATTGAAAGACCCGACTGCGACATTACTCAAGGAGAGCGAAGGAGTAGGGCGCCACTCTGTCTTCCAGCGGGCACTCCCGGAGTTCTCGCGTCCTACTTTTTCGCCGCTGTACTCATTATCCCAGAAGCCGCCTTCATGACGATATTGACCGGTAATACTCATGCCGAGATCCGGACGGATACGTCCATAATATCCAGCAGAAAACATGGCAGATTGCCCTGATGCATACTCCGCCTTGGCGCGGAATCCTTGTGTGCGTAGCGGCGAGAGTGTGCGGATAGTTATCTGACCGGCCATGGTATTGCGGCCATTCAGTACGGACTGAGCGCCGCGGAGGACCTCAATATTCTGTATGTCAGCAATATCAAAGTCGAAATTGTCCTTGTTGATGTATGGTATGTTATCGACGGTGAGGCCTACTACGGGTTGGTCGATACGCGCACCGAGACCGCGGACATATATGGACGATGTCATGCGCGAACCATAGTCGGGCATATAGAAGTTCGGAGCAACGATGCTGATATCTTTCGCCGCCTCGATAGATAGTCGATTTATCTGCGCCGACCTGAGTTCCGTCAGTGCACCGATAGTAGTGCCACCGTCCGGCATCTGCTTGACGCCGAGCACTTCGAGCGGACGCAGCGGGCGAGACACAATTGCAGAATCGGATCTCGCGGATTCCGTTGTCGAGTGAGTCGCATGTGTAGCCGAGGTACCTGATACGATGCTGCAGCAAAGGATAATACCGACGCAGATAGCGTTCTTCTTCATGCTTTCTCGGACAGTTCAAGCCACCGCATCTCCTGTTCGTCGATGATGTCGCTTATTTCTGAATATCTCTGCGAACGGGTCGCAAAGGTGCCGGCATCAGTATCTTCTCCGGAAGCGAAGAAGGCCTCGAGCTCGGATTTCTCCTTGTTGAGCGCTTGCAGACTTTCCTCGAGCGCTTCGAATTCCTTACGCTCCTTGAAGCTCATCTTGACAGGCCGTTCGCGGCGCGGCTGTTCCTGGCGGGATGGGGTCTCTGTCGGCTTTTCTACAACTTCAATCGAGTCAAGGTAGGCTCTGTAATCGCTGTAATTGCCCGGGAAGTCTCTGACGACGCCATCGCCTTCCATCACAAACAGATGGTCCACGATGTTGTCAAGGAAATATCGGTCGTGGCTGATGACAATCACACAGCCCTGGAAATTGACGAGGTATTCTTCAAGTATTCCGAGGGTGATGATGTCGAGGTCATTGGTGGGCTCATCGAGAATGAGGAAGTTGGGCTGACGCATCAGCACTGTGGCAAGATGTAGCCTACACCGCTCTCCGCCGCTGAGGGTATGTATATATTTCTGCTGGTCTTTGGGAGAGAAAAGGAATCGCTGAAGATACTGCATGGGCGAGAGGTGTATGCCCTCCTTGAGTTCAATATCGTCGGCGAGTTCGGTAATGGCGTCCACCACTTTCTTGTTACTGTTGAAGGCTATGCCGTCCTGACTGTAATAGCCGAAACGCACAGTCTCGCCGAGCTGCCACTCACCTGAATCAATAGGCAGCAAGCCTTGCAACAGCTTGATGAAAGTCGACTTACCCACTCCGTTGACACCAACAATGCCAAGTTTCTCGCCGCGGGCGAAAGTGTATGTAAAATCGTCGAGTATCACCTTGTCGCCGAAGCGCTTGCATACATCGCGAGCCTCGAAAATCTTCGAGCCTATGCGTGACGATTCACCTTCGAGCCTGATATTGCCCTGCTGACGTGTACCGCGAGCACGTTCTTTGAGCGAATAGAATGCGTCGATGCGGAACTTTGCTTTCCCGGCACGCGCCTGAGGCTGACGGCTCATCCATTCCTGTTCCTTACGCAAGGTGTTTCTGGCTTTGGCGACATCCGCTTCCATAGCCTCGATGCGTTCGGCACGACGCCGGAGATACATGCTGTAGTTACCCTCTACCTCATAAGTCGTGGCATTATCTATCTCGATGATTTTAGAGCATACTCTATCGAGGAAATAGCGGTCGTGAGTCACCATGAGGATAGTTGCCTTCGACCGCCGCAGGTAGTTTTCGAGCCATTCGATTGTAGCGATGTCGAGGTGGTTGGTGGGCTCATCGAGTAGGAGAAGTTCGGGCTCGGACATCACCAGACGCACAAGTGCGAGACGCTTGCGCTGGCCACCGGAAAGGTGTGCGACAGGGGCGTCGAGGTCCTTGAAACCAAAGGCTGTAAGACGCTGCAGCAGACGATCTTCGTAGTCCCATGCATTGAGTACATCAATCTGATGCACTGCTTCTTTGATAGCTTCCTCATCGCCGCTTTCTATGGCAGCGCGGTGAGCTACGATTGCTTGGGCGCGAGGGTCCGAATTATTGTCAATGGCTGCGCTGCGGATTGTTGCATCCGGTGCAAAGTAAGGTTCCTGAGGCAGATAACCTATCCGAAGGTCACTGCGGACGGTGACAGTGCCACTGTCGGCGGATTCTGTCCCGGCTATAATTTCCAGGAAAGTCGATTTACCTACGCCGTTGCGGGCTACAATACCTACCTTGTCGCCCTGTTGAAGACCAAGAGTCACGTCGCCGAACAGAAGCCGGTCGCCGTAACTCTTAGTAAGATTTTCGATACTTATAATATTCGCCATTTCGCTTATTTCCGACCGTCTTTACCCTTGCGTTCGCCGGCTATCTTCTGGTGCTCGCGGACGAGGTGCTGGTTGAACTTTCGCTCGGCGGCTTTTAGTCGGAGCAATTGTTTGGGCGAGAGTATGTCGCGGAACTTTTCATAGTAGGCCAGTTCTATCTTGGCTTCCTTCTCTTTCTGTTCGAACTGTGCGCGTGCGGCGGCCTCAAGCTCTATGTCGGAGGCATTGTCTTTCTTCAGAACCGAGCGTTCGAGTTTGCGCGTTTCATCGGCTACACTCTGCACTTTATCCGTCATTTCGTCATAGAGTGGCATGAACTCAGCTGTCTGTTCTTTGGTGAGTTCAAGTTCTTTGACGAGGAATTTCTTCTTGTAAGGCTTCAGTTCGGCCATCACGCGTTGGCGCTCGCTGCTGCGCTCGTTTTTCTGAGCCGACAGCGGTGTGCATGTCAGTAATATCGACACCAGTGCGATAAGAATTGCAGCTCTCATATATTTTGCTGAGGGATATTTTACTGAGGTAAAGTGTATGTGGATTCGCCTATAATGTCTTCGCCTAAGTCTGCGATGGGGAATGTATCATCAAGGATACCGGCATCGTCCATTTCGTCGAGCACATCGTAGGTACTCATGTCGGAATAAACATAGTCGTACATGAAATCGTCGGACTGTAATGCCTCGGCAAGCACAGGATTGCTGTCCATAGGTGCGAGGCTTGCATGACCGCCCATGATATTGACCATCTGCATCATCAACCAGATACCTGCGAACATAGCCGCCATATACACATAAGTCCGTACTCGCTCCCAAAGAGACCGTGGAGCTGCTTCGGTAGTGTCCGTCAATTCGGGTCGCTCGGGCAGCCTGGTACTCATGTCAAGGGCGAATTGCTCGAAATAGCCTGCGGGTACCTTCATCCCCGCGTCAGGGCGAGCGAGGCCGGCCTGACGTGCAGTTTCAAGTATGTTGTCCTTATTCATTGTCATAGCTTGTATTATTCTATTTGCTTAGACGGCTTTGGCGGTCAAAGGTTTAATGGCTTTGGAATTATAATTTTCAGTCGTGCTCGTCGAAATATTGCTCTATCTTTTTGGTAGCCAGATGATATGAGGCCTTGAGCGCTCCTACGCTCGTACCGAGGATATTGGAAATATCTTCGTACTTCATATCGTCGAAGTATTTCATGTTGAACACCAGGCGTTGCTTCTCGGGCAGTGTGGCAATGGCTATCTGTAACTTACGGGCAAGTTCGTTGCCGTCGAAGTCAGGCGATGCGGCAATGGTGGAAACAATCTCGGCCTCCTGGTCGTCGAGCGACATGTGACGTCGACGCCGTTCGCTATCCAGAAAGCTGAGGGCTTCGTTGATAGCAATTTTGTAGAGCCATGTGCTGAGTTTGGCGTCGCCGCGGAAGTTCTCTATCGACATCCACGCTTTCATGAACGTGTTCTGTAACAGGTCGTTGGCGTCATCGTGGCTTTGCACCATGCGTCGTATCTGCCAATACAGAGGTTCGGAATATCGAGCCATCACCTCGTTGAAAGCCTCGCGAGCAGTAGCACCGTCACGCAATCGGGCGGTGAGATTCTGATCTTCTTCGGGGCGGTTACTCATTTCGTGGTGATGTTATATGCAAAAGTAATAATTTTTCTCCGTTCAGCGAAATAATTCTTTATGTACTCGTCCGCCGTACTCTCGGAATTCAAGCTCAGTGCCTCCCTCAGGGAGTTTATACACATGGATTGAGCCATTGAAAAACGAGGTGGCAGCTGTCTCTTCGCTGTACGGTACGATGTCGAATTCGCCGCGGGCATCAATTGAAATAACGGCCTGACGGTGCGACTCGGACTGGTGGATAATCTCCTGAGCGAGCCAGCGGCGGATGGGACTTTTCATATTACAGGCTGTCAGGTATCTCTACAGGTTCGTTGAACTTGCGCAATGAGATGAAATAAGACCTGCGGTATGATTCGGGATTCAATCGGCGACGTACCATCTGGAGGCTGTCAACTACAACTTCGGTGCCGGGACGGTACTTCATAAGCATATAGCCGTAGATGCGCACGGGATCGCGAAGTGAGTCGGTCTGCACCTTCATCTCGCGCCAACCGTCGCCAGACAGTCGTTCGTTGTGCCACTCTGAGCTGCCGTCGGCGTAGTCAATGCCTATGAGCCACTCGCTGTCGCCGTAGGTATTGAAGAATTTGCCTCGCCAGGTATACATGTCGCCGCGCTCCCAGTTATGGTCGCGACTGTAGTCAAATACCACTGTGTTGGATGGAGCCTTAGCGCCGATACGGATGTAACGGGCGCCGGGCCATACGTCGACGCTGTCACCGGCGATGGATAGCGACGCATCAGCGGCAAGTCTGTTACCGGTTTCGGTCAAGCGTCGCTCGAGGATATCTATTGTCCCGTCGTAAACCTCCATATATTTCTCTATATGGTGTCCGTACCACGATAGGGACGAATCGAATTCGGCTGAAGTGACCTTATATCGAGCGAAGACAGACTGTTTCATAGTCTGCCGTAGAGAATCGTTGGAGTACGTTGAGCGATTCATATCCAACACAGCCTCCGCGATATGAACATCGGCCATCAGCTTCGACATCTTGTCGGGAGGAATGACTCCCGACGGGACACCGCTGCAGGCATAGAGCAGGCAGAGACTACTTGTCAGAAGTATCGGGAGTTTTCTCATTTTCAAGCGAATGCTCCATCTGGTTGAAGTAGAAGAAAACTATGGCGAGCATACCGACGCTGATAGCGGCATCGGCAATGTTGAACACAGGATCGAAGAATGTAAATTCGTTGCCGCCAATCCAAGGGAGCCAGGAGGGCCAGGTCCATGAGCACAGCGGGAAGTGTAGCATATCTACCACGCGACCCTGAAAGAGGCTGCCATATCCTTCGCCCCAGGGAACGAAATGGGCTATTGCGGGAGGATAGGGGTTGTTGAATATCTCACCGTAGAATACGCAGTCGATGATATTGCCCATTGCGCCTGCGGCTATCAGTGCTATAGACACGAGGTAACCCATAGGGGTGCTCGCAGCTTTGCACAGACGTCCTATGTACCACACGAGGAATACGAAAAGTCCCATGCGCAGGAAAGTGAGCAGGTACTTGTTGAGGAAATCAAGTCCGAAAGCCATGCCCTTGTTCTCTACAAAGACAATATGGAACCACGATGTAACTTCGTAATTCTCATACAAGTAGAAATGGGCCTTGATCCATATCTTGACGGCCTGATCGATGACGATAATCAGACCTACGATAATCCATGCCGTGATGAGCATGTGCTTTCCTCGTTTGTCGAGTGTCATGGGTGTACGGTTGTTTGCGGTATTTATCGATAAGGACGGAATCAATCGCTCGAACTGGCATTGAACCGCTTGTCAAGCGTCCTTGATTCCGTCCTTATCATATTCGGATATTCATTCTTGATTCGGGTCCGTGCTATAGCGGGTCGGGCTTGTTCAGACTTTCTCCACTACGGCGCCGACTTTGATTTCGTCGATGTCAAAGATGGTTACGGACTGAGGATCGGTAGGCTCGGCTACTTCTATCTTGTCGGCGAGTACCTGGCCGGCGATATAGGAGCCGAACTTCTCGACGGCCTCGGCGATATGCTCACCGGGCATCAGTGTCAAGGTGATGTGGTCGGTGATGTCGTAGCCACGATCTTTGCGGAGACGCTGAACACGGTTGACGATTTCACGAGCAAGACCTTCGAGGAAGTTCTCGGGAGAAATGAAGATATCGAGTGCTACTG
Organism: uncultured Porphyromonadaceae bacterium; assembly: GCA_947174915.1. Classification (GTDB taxonomy): domain Bacteria; phylum Bacteroidota; class Bacteroidia; order Bacteroidales; family Muribaculaceae; genus CAG-873. Next base: position 14,310 of record CAMWKV010000017.1, read on the forward strand.
TGATGTCGCCGTCATTGGCCACAAGCCATCCTTCGATGTCCTCGCTGATAATTTTTACATCGGCAACTTCCACACGAGCTGTAGTGCCGGATACTTCGAGGTCGATATATCCTTGCTGCTCAAGGGTATTGATCTGGGCGTTGCTGAGAGACTTGATGGTCTCGGCGGCAGCCTTCATCAGTTTGCCGAACTTGGGGCCGAGCTTCTTGAAATCGGGCTGTACACGCTTGACGAATACTTCGTTGTCGCTGCTTACAACTTCAAGTTTCTTGACATTGACTTCGGTAGTAACGATGGGCGCTATAGATGCGAAGATTTCAGCCTGGGCAGCGTTGACAGCGGGGACGAGCATCTTCTCCAGCGGCTGACGAACTTTGATATTGGCCTTCTTGCGCAGAGACAGTGTGAGCGAAGTGAGGCGCTGTGCTACGTCCATGCGCTCTTCAAGCACCTTGTCGATTACGCTTTCGTCGCAAGTGGGGAAGTTGGCCATGTGTACGCTTGCCTTGGCTCCTTCGCCGCGAGTAAGGTCGCGGTAGAGGCGGTCGGCATAGAAGGGGGCGATGGGTGCCATGAGGCGAGCGATGGTCTCGAGGCAAGTGTAAAGTGTCTGATAGGCGGCGAGTTTGTCGCGGTCCATCGTGCCACCCCAGAAACGCTTGCGGTTGAGGCGTACGTACCAGTTGGAGAGGTCGTCGGCGACGAATTTATTGATAGCGCGTGCGGCATGGGTGGGCTCGTAGTTGTCGAATTCCTCAGTCACAGTCTTCACGAGAGTGTTGAGCAGCGATAGAATCCAACGGTCAATCTCGGGACGCTCGCTTACGGGCACAGTCTCTTCTTCGCCGGTGAAGCCGTCAACGTTGGCGTACATTGCGAAGAAGCTGTAAATGTTGGCGAGGGTGCCGAAGAACTTGCGCGACACTTCTGCGACGCCTTCGGGATTGTACTTGAGGTTGTCCCACGGCGAAGATGTGACAATCATGTACCAGCGGAGGGGATCGGAGCCGAATTCTTCGATGGTGGCAAAAGGATCTACGGTATTACCCTTGTGCTTGGACATCTTCTCGCCGTTCTTGTCGAGGACGAGACCGTTTGAGATTACGGCCTTGAACGCATTGTGGTTGAAGGCCATAGTGCCGATGGCGTGCAGAGTGAAGAACCAGCCGCGTGTCTGGTCGACGCCTTCTGCGATGAAGTCGGCGGGGAAGAGGCGGCCGCTGTCGATACCTTCCTTGTTCTCAAATGGATAGTGTACCTGCGCGTAGGGCATCGAGCCGGAGTCGAACCACACGTCGATGAGGTCGCTCTCACGGTGCATGGGTTTGCCGGTGGGCGATACGAGGACGATGTCGTCGACGTAGGGACGGTGGAGGTCAATCTTGTCGTAGTTGGCAGGAGCATATTCGCCGGGCACAAAACCTGCATTCTTGAGCGGATTCGATTTCATGAAACCTGCGGCTACGGATTTCTCGATTTCGTTGTATAGAGTTGCTACGGAGTCGATGCAGATTTCTTCTGTAGCATCCTCGTTGCGCCAGATGGGCAGAGGAGTACCCCAGAAGCGGCTGCGCGACAGGTTCCAGTCCTGAAGATTCTCGAGCCACTTGCCAAAACGGCCGGTGCCGGTTGAGGTGGGCTTCCACTGTATAGTGTCGTTGAGCTCCATCATACGCTCTCGGGCGGCAGTGCTGCGGATAAACCAACTGTCGAGAGGATAGTAGATTACGGGCTTGTCCGTGCGCCAGCAGTGAGGGTAGTTGTGCACGTGCTTCTCGGTGCGGAATGCCTGTCCGGCATATTTCATTTCGAGGCAGAGGCGCTTATTGAGGTCGTCAGCTTCATTGGCTGCGGCTTCGTTGTAAGAACCGTTTACGGTGTACTGAGGATCGTAAGCGTTCTTGACGAACTCGCCGGCGTGAGCGCTGTAGAGAGCTACGTCCACGCAAGCCTTGACGAAGGGTTCGGCGAGAGTATCCATGGGATAGAAACGGCCCTGGAGGTCTACCATGGGGCGTGTTTCGCCGCGGTGGTTCACCATGAAAAGTGAGGGGATGCCTGCTGCTCTGGCTACCTTGGCGTCATCGGCACCGAAGGTGGGAGCGATGTGTACGATGCCTGTACCGTCGTCGGTGGTGACATAGTCGCCGGGGATGACGCGGAATGCACATTCAGCCAGTTCTACGAAGTCATCGTCGTTGACTTTGAATATCTTATCGGGATGAGCAGCAGCATATTCGGTGGCGTATTCTGGTGCAATTGCGCCGAGTTTCTCGCAGGGCTTCACCCAGGGGAGGAGCTGCTCATAGCTCATGCCTACGAGGTCGGTGCCGGTCCAGTGGCCCACGATGCGGTAGGGTACGAGCTTGTCTCCGGCCTTGAATTGGTCCATCGGAGCTTCAGCGCCTTCGGCCTTGAAGTAGGAGGCGACGAGCGTCGATGCCATCACGATAGTGATTTTCTCGGCGGTGTAGGGATTGTAGGTTTGAACGGCTACATATTCAATCTTGGGGCCTACGCAGAGTGCGGTGTTGCTGGGGAGTGTCCAAGGGGTAGTGGTCCATGCCATGAAGCAGGGACGTCCCCAACCCGTCATCTCGGACTTGGGATCCTTGATGGTAAATAGTACTGTGGCGGTGAGGTCCTTGACGTCGCGATAGCAACCGGGCTGGTTGAGCTCGTGTGTGCTCAGGCCTGTGCCGGCAGCGGGAGAGTAAGGCTGGATGGTGTAGCCCTTGTAAAGGAGGCCTTTCGAGTAGAGCTGCGCAAGAAGCCACCACACAGTCTCGATGTAGCGATTGTCGTAGGTGATATAGGGGTCGGTGGTGTCAACCCAATAGCCCATAAGGCGTGTGAGGTTAGACCACTCTTTTGTGTATTTCATTACCTCGCGGCGGCAGGCAGCGTTGTAGTCCTCAACGGAGATTGTGGTGCCTACATCTTCCTTAGTGATACCGAGAGACTTCTCTACACCGAGTTCTACAGGCAGACCGTGGGTGTCCCAACCGGCTTTGCGCTGCACCTGGAAGCCCTGCATGGTCTTGTAGCGGCAGAAAAGGTCCTTGATGGTGCGCGCCATCACATGGTGGATGCCGGGCTTGCCGTTGGCCGATGGCGGTCCTTCATAGAAAACAAACGATGGTGCACCGTCGCGAAGTGCCACACTCTGACCAAACAAGTCTTCTGCACTCCATTGGTCAAGCATCTCCTTGTTGAGTCCGGGGAGATTTATTCTTGAGCGTTCGTTGAATTTTTTCATATAAATATGTGTAGTTCGACAGAGGTATAGAGTAGGGTAGGAGATCGAAAAGACTATATGCTGTCGACTAATGATAAAATCTTGAAAAAAGGGTGTGCCGGCATTTATGAGCAGACACACCCTTTAACGTTTTCGGGAACGTGTTCCCCCTAAGCCGATGTTTTATTATTCGGCAGCGGGAGCTTCGGCATCTTCGGCGGGAGCCTCAGTAGCTTCAGCGTTGGCGGCTGCAGCAGCGGCAGCGGCTTCAGCTTTCTTCTTTGCTACCTCTTCAGCTTTTGCCTTGTTCTTAGCAGCTTCAGCTTCGAGACGTTCCTTAGCGGTTGTTGCCTTACGGTTAGCTTCCGAAGTCTTCACGCCGGCGAGCTGAGCGTCTTTCTTAGCCTTCCAGGCATCGAAGCGGCGCTGTGCTTCAGCTTCGTCGAATGCACCCTTGGCTACGCCACCGAGGAGGTGGTGCATCAGGAGTACACCTTCGCGAGAGAGGATGGAACGAACTGTGTCGGTAGGCTCGGCACCTACACTTACCCAATACAAAGCACGATCGAAATTCAGTGTGATTGTAGCAGGATTAGTGTTCGGATTATAGGAACCTATCCTTTCAATAAATCTACCATCTCGTGGTGCCCTGCTATCGGCGATGACAATGGGGTAGAACGGGTAGTTCTTGCGGCCATGTCGTTGCAGTCTGATTTTTGTTGCCATTTAAGTGTTTGTATTTGGTTGGTTGTTTTCGACCGCAAAATTAAGCATTATATTCCGAACAGCAAAGCGTTTTGATGATTATTTTTGAGTGACGACCGTTTCTATGCTAATTTTTACAGCAAATATCTCGTCAAGCCGATGTTGATGATGCGAATTTCGTTTGCTATAATGAAATTATTTACTTTGTTTATAGGCTGTTTTGCCCGCGAAGAAGAATACCGGTTGGAGCAAAATACATATTAAAGTGTGAAATAATGTAAATGAAGCACAAGTATTTGTTATTTTTCCTTACCTTTGCACTCGGTTATTCATCAGAGGCCGTGTCCTCGATTACCACAATAGCTTATATGAAACCATTACAGGCAAAATTATCCAAATATACCGTCCCCCAGGAAGCAAAAGCTGCCGGTATATATCCGTATTTCCGCGCAATTTCGTCCGAGCAGGATCCTGAAGTAGTCATCAATGGCCGTAAAGTGCTGATGTTTGGCTCCAACTGCTATACCGGACTTGTCAATGATCCACGCATTAAAGAAGCTGCAATCGAAGCCATCAAAAAGTATGGTACCGGTTGTGCCGGCTCGCCTTTCCTTAATGGTACTCTTGACCTTCACAAACAACTCGAGAACCGTATAGCACAATATATAGGTAAAGAGGATGTGATGATATACTCTACCGGCTTCGGCGTGAACCTCGGTGTGGTATCTACTCTGACCGGTCGCGAAGACTATATATTATGGGACGATCAAGACCATGCCTCCATCATCGAAGGTCGCCGTCTGTCGTTCTCGAAGTCGCTCAAGTACAAGCATAACGATATGGAGTCGCTTGAGAAGCAACTCCAGGTGTGTGAACCCGACAAGGTGAAACTCATCGTCACCGACGGCGTGTTCTCTATGGAAGGTGATGTCGCAAACCTCCCCGAGATTGTACGCCTTGCCAAGAAGTACAATGCTACAGTAATGGTGGATGAAGCTCATGCTATCGGTGTGTTCGGCGAAGGTGGTCGCGGGGTCTGCAACCATTTCGGTGTGACCGATGATGTAGACCTTATCATGGGTACCTTCTCGAAGTCTTTCGCTTCGCTCGGCGGCTTCATCGCTACAGATAAGGAAATCACGAACTATCTTCGTCATCACTCGCGTTCGTACATCTTCACAGCATCTATCACACCGGCTTCTACTGCCGCAGCGCTTAAAGCTATCGACATCATGGAGGCTGAGCCTGAGCTGCAGGAAAATCTTTGGAAGCTCACCAACATGGCTCTCGAAGGTTTCCGTGAAAGAGGATTTGAAATCGGCAATACTTCCACACCGATTATTCCCCTCTTCGTGCGTGACAACTTCAAGACCTTCGCGATCACCCGCGACTTGCTTGAAGATGGTATCTTTGTCAATCCTGTAGTGTCGCCTGCTGTGGCACCTCATGACACCCTCATCCGCTTCAGCCTCATGGCCACGCATACCCCGGCTCAAGTAGAGGAAGCGCTCGAGAAAATCACAAAGGTATTCCGCGCTCACGGCGTAATCGCCTGAATATGACATCATACTAACATACTTACATATTCAACAATTACACAATGGAAAAGAAATATATCTGCACCGTATGTGGCTACGTACACGAAGGTGCTGAGGCTCCCGAGAAGTGCCCCATTTGCGGTGCTCCCCGCTCTAAGTTCAAAGAAATGAGCGACTCTACCGACGCTCTGCAGTTCGTTACCGAGCATGAAATCGGCGTTGCCAAAGGTTGCGACGAACAGATGATTGCCGACCTTACCGCACACTTCAATGGCGAGTGTGGCGAAGTGGGTATGTACCTCGCAATGAGCCGTCAGGCCGACCGTGAAGGCTATCCCGAAATCGCTGAAGCCTTCAAGCGCTATGCTTTTGAAGAGGCTGAACACGCTTCCAAGTTCGCCGAACTCCTCGGCGAATGTGTATGGGACACCCGTACAAACCTCGAAAAGCGTATGGCTGCTGAGGCAGGTGCCAACGAGGATAAGATGCGCATCGCACGTCGCGCCAAGGAACTCGGCCTCGATGCTATCCACGACACTGTTCACGAGATGGCTAAAGATGAAGCTCGTCACGGTCAGGGCTTCCAGGGCCTTTTCAACCGTTTCTTCAAGAAATAATAAGACCGAAGCTCGTGCCCGGGTTGCAAGCAACCCGCACATAAGACATATACGGTTCCCGTCAGCTATCAGCCGGGGCTCTAACAGACTCAATGAGGTGCACCAGATATATGGTGTACCTCATTTTGATTCGTCAAAATCGAGATATATTGACAACTATGAATGATGATGTGCCGTCGCTCCTCGAGAGAAAGCCGGAGGTCGTCAGTCAACTATCTCCAGAGATAGGGTAAACTTTAATCAGTAAACATACAAAACCGAGTCAACCATTTTCAGGGACGGTCAAACGGATATTCGATTTTACATTTATTATTTATTGCGGTAGAATTTTTGCTGTTTGTGGGATTTTCGCTACCTTTGCAAAGTCGAAAACCAAACAACGTATGGACACTCACAGTCTCGTCGCTATCGACGACCTCAACCGCCACGAAATCCTCGACCTTCTCGACCGCGCAAGCTACTTTGAGAAGAATCCCAACAGCCATCTTCTCGATGGCAAGGTTGTGGCAACTCTCTTTTTTGAACCCTCCACCCGCACACGACTCAGCTTCGAAACAGCAGTCAATCGTCTTGGCGGCCGCGTGATAGGGTTCTCAGATGCCTCCACTTCAAGTACCTCCAAGGGCGAAACCCTCAAAGACACCATCAAAATGGTATCGAACTATGCCGATCTCATTGTGATGCGTCATTTCCTGGAAGGAGCTGCCCGCTATGCTACCGAAGTGACGCAAGTGCCTATTGTAAATGCCGGAGATGGCGCCAACCAACATCCTTCGCAGACCCTTCTGGACCTGTATAGCATACGCAAGACCCAGGGCAGACTCGAAGGCTTGACTATTACAATGGTGGGCGACCTTAAGTACGGCCGCACCGTTCATTCGCTCGTGATGGCTATGCGACACTTCAAACCGGTGTTCAACTTCGTGTCGTCACGCGAACTTGCCATGCCTCAGGAGTATCTCGATCTATGCGACGAACTCGGTATCGAGTACCACGTCTACACAGATTTCTCACCCGAGGTAATCAATTCGTCGGACATTCTGTACATGACACGAGTGCAGCGTGAACGTTTCTCCGATATAATGGAATACGAGAGAGTTAAAGATCTCTATACCCTCCGCAACGATATGCTCGCCGACTCGAAACCGACCCTTCGAATCCTTCATCCACTGCCTCGCGTCAACGAAATCAACATTGACGTTGATGACAACCCCAAGGCATATTATTTCGAACAGGCACACAATGGACTCTTTGCCCGCCAAGCCATAATCACGGCATGCCTGGGCATAAACCCCGAAAAATGATGAGCGACAAGAAAACCGAACTCGCCGTAGCGGCCCTCGCTGCCGGCACTGTGATCGACCATATCCCTTCAGCGGCTCTTTTCAAGGTGGTGCATATCCTCGGTATCGAGCACATGTCCAATGGTGTCACCATCGGCAATAATCTTCCCAGCCGACGCCTTAACCGCAAGGGAATCATTAAGATAGAGAGCGTAGAATTCGATCGCGCCACCCTCGACCGCATAGCCGTAGTGGCTCCCACCGCTACTGTAAATATCATCCGCAACTATCAGGTAGCGTCGAAAACCAAAGTCGAACTCCCCGAAACTCTTATCAATACAGTTGCCTGCCCCAACCCCAAGTGCATCACGAACAACGAGCCGATGAAGACGCGATTCGATGTCATTGATGCAGAAGGCCCGGTACTCATCTGTCACTACTGCGGTCGTACCGTGTGCGGCGACAAAGCACGTATTATCTGATACACATTATCTAATAGCAATTATTGACCTTCAATCACCAAAGCCAGGTAGGACAGCGATGAAAGTTTCTTGGAAACCCGGTACACTCGTCTATCCCGCGCCCGCAGTTCTTGTCAGTTGTGGCAATGCTAAAGAGTCGAATCTGCTCACCGTAGCGTGGACAGGTACGATATGCACCAACCCGGCAATGCTATCGGTAAGCATCCGCCCCGAACGACACAGCTACGGTATGATTAAGGCCAATATGCAATTCACAGTCAATCTTACCACAGCTTCGATGGCTCGGGCTACCGATCTCTGCGGCGTCAAGTCCGGCGCGGAGTGCGATAAATGGGAGCTCTCGGGGCTGACTCCTTATCCCGGTGTGGGCGTGGAGTGTCCCGCAGTGCTTGAATCGCCCCTGTCGATAGAGTGCCGGGTGAAGACAATAATCCCGCTCGGCAGTCACGATATGTTTATCGCCGAAGTCGTCAACGTACTTGCCGACGAGCGCTGGATGGAAAGCGATACGGGGCGTTTTCGCCTCGACAAGGCCGGACTTATGTCCTATGCTCACGGCGCTTACTATGCTCAGGGCGAGCAGCTCGGCACCTTCGGCTACTCAGTAAAAAAGAAAAAATAGATCCACATACCACAATATAACAATGGAAAAAGATACAGCCATTTTTGACCTCATCGCAGCCGAGCACCGTCGGCAGAAAGATGGAATAGAACTCATCGCATCCGAGAACTACGTCAGCGACGAAGTAATGCGTGCCATGGGCTCCTGCCTTACTAATAAATATGCCGAAGGCTATCCCGGCCACCGCTACTATGGTGGCTGTCAGGTGGTGGATCAAGTAGAAGATCTTGCCCGCGAACGTGTGAAGCAGCTTTTTGGTGCTAAATATGCCAATGTACAGCCTCACTCCGGCGCACAGGCCAACATGGCAGTCTTCATGGCATGTCTGCAGCCCGGCGACAAGTTCATCGGCCTCAACCTCAGCCACGGCGGCCACCTCAGCCACGGCAGCCCAGTCAACTTCTCCGGCCTCGTGTTCAATGCCCTTGAGTACAATGTAGATGCCGAAACGGGTCTCATTGATTATGATGCCTTCGAAGCGACCTGTCGCGCCGAGCGTCCGCGCCTCATCATCGGCGGTGCCAGCGCCTACTCCCGCGAATGGGACTATGCCCGCATGCGCGCAGTTGCCGATGAGATTGGTGCTATCTTCATGGTAGATATGGCACATCCCGCAGGTATGATTGCAGCCGGCCTCCTCGAGAATCCTATCAAATATGCACACATCGTCACTTCTACCACCCACAAGACCCTTCGTGGACCTCGCGGCGGTATCATCCTCATGGGTGAGGACTTCCCCAACCCCTGGGGCAAGAAGACTCCCAAGGGCGAAGTGCGCATGATGTCATCTCTCCTCGATTCTGCTGTCTTCCCCGGTGTACAAGGTGGTCCTCTGGAGCATGTCATCGCTGCCAAAGCCGTTGCTTTCCACGAGGCACTCCAGCCTGAGTTCCGTGCATACCAGATGCAGGTGCGAGAGAATGCCCGCGTACTCGCCCAGGCTCTGGCCGATATGGGCTATAAGATTGTTTCCGGTGGCACCGACAACCACTGCATCCTCCTCGACCTCCGCACCAAGTTCCCCGAACTGACAGGCAAGGTGGCAGAGAAGGTACTCGTAGAAGCACATATCACTGCCAACAAGAATATGGTGCCTTTCGACAGCCGTTCACCCTTCCAGACATCTGGTATCCGACTTGGTACTCCCGCAATCACTACCCGCGGCCTCAAGGCAGAAGACATGGGCGTTATTGCCGAGATGATCGACACCGTCCTCACTTCGCCCGAGGATCCGAAAGTAATCGCTGCTGTCGGTGAATCTGTTGTCGCCATGATGGCAGACAAGCCTATCTTCGCATGGTAAGCACTCGCGACTACAGCGAACTTGCGATAATCATAGTTGCTTCAGGCACGGGCCGTCGTTTTGGCGGTCCGCTCCCGAAGCAATTTTGTCTTCTGTCCGGTCGTCCTGTGCTCCTCCGTACATTTGACATCTTTGCAAGTACTTTTCCCGGCTCCCGTATATTGCTTATGCTCAGTGAAGAAGGGGCTAAAGATTGGTCAGATATCCGAACTCGCTACGGAGTTTCGGAAGTGGAAATCGGTATCGGTGGAGCCACGCGTACGCAGACGGTGCAGAATGCTGCCGCTATATTGGGTGCAAATCCCCCTCGTTATGTGATGGTGCATGACGGAGCCCGGCCTCTTGTCAGTCCGGATTTATTATGCCTGCTTGAGCGGCGGCTTCATGAGGGTACTCCTATCGTGGGGCCCGGCTATATGCCAACCGATTCGCTTGAATGTGTAGAGACCGGAGCAAGTACTCCGGTTGACCGTAAGAACTATCTGGCAGTCCAGACTCCACAATGCTTCGATTTCGAACTATTCCGTAAGGCGTATACTTCGCCGCGGATAGCCGTAGAGAGCTTCACGGACGACCTGTCGGCAGTGCATGAAATTACCGGAGAGGCGATTACCATAGTTCCCGGAGACCGCAACAATATGAAAATCACCTACGAAGCTGACCTGGCGGTAGCTGAGGCGCTTCTCAAACACCCATATCCGTACCCGCTGTCGTAACATGCTGTCTCTCCGCAATTTCGACATCAAATTCGTAAAAGGCATAGGTCCGGCGCGAGCCGATATACTTGCGTCAGAACTCGGTATACGCACAGCCTATGACCTGCTGCGTCACTACCCCACGTCGTATATTGATCGTTCCAAAGTCTACAAGGTACATGACCTCCGGACAGGTTCTTTCGGAGATGCGACAATGGTACAGGTGCATGGCCGATTCGTCAGTTTCAATACTCTCGGCGAAGGTGCCAAGATGCGCTTGGTCGGATTGTTCTCCGATGGTACGGCTACGATGGAATGTGTGTGGTTCAAAGGTTGCCGCGAGGTGCGCAAGCGACTACGCGCGGGCCAGGAGTACATGCTTTTTGGTCGACCTGGCATCTTCAACGGTATGCCTCAGATGGCTCATCCTGAAGTGGATGAACCCAACAGTAGAGAGGCCTCACGGAGCGTGCGTCCTGTATATCCGCTGACCGAACGCCTGCGACAGAAAAATATAACCGGAAGAGTGCTCCAG
>CAMWKV010000018.1 GCA_947174915.1 uncultured Porphyromonadaceae bacterium
CACCCCACCCACTCGGGAGTCGTAGAGCAATGTGACATTACGGGCGCGTGCCAGCAGTCGGTAGTACGAGTAGGCGTAGGTCCACTCGGCGCTGTCGAAGTCGGGCAGCCCGTAGCCTGTGCGGAGAGCCGCCGGTATCATAGTGCGGCTATAGCGGCTGCGGGGGAAGATGCCTTCATTCATCGACAGTACGATGACATTGTCGAAGTCGAGGGCTCGCGTTTCGAGCACACCGAGTACCTGGAGGCCGCGCAGAGGTGTACCGCTGAGGCGCAGACCTGTGGCATTGAAGAGGCGCTCGAAGAGATGGAAGAAACTATTGTCGGACATATCGATATGATACGTCACGATATAATCGGTGAGGATGGCGAGCTGTTCGCGGAAATATTTGATGGCCTTGAGGTCAAAGCCCTCCTCGGCGGGAGCCTTGGGGGAAGGCTCGGGGGAAGCATCTGCGGCACGTTCAGAGATGCGTGTTCCGAGCCACTGCAGCAGATGGTCGAGGTAGTCGGCAACGGCATGGACGTTCCCGGCGTCGCGCACCGAGGCGAAAAGCGGCGCAAGCTCCGGAGCTTTCTCTACAAGTACATCAGCAGGGATATTGTAGAGGCGACCTTCGCGTATGTGTTTCGTGAGAGTCTCCGCATCGTCGGCAGCTATCATCCGGACATGCGGATGACCAAGAACGGCAGTGATATCCTCGTGATAGTAGTTCACCCGGTCTTTGATGATTCGCGAACGACGGTGCATGGATATGACGGCATGCAGCAGGGTGGCGAAGGATGTGCTCCTGTATGGCAGACCCATGGATATGTTGAGAGCCGTAATCTCCGGCGGGATACTCGACAGCAACGGCAGCAGCAGGCTCTCGTCGGGAAGGATGACAGCCGTGTTGACAGCATTGTCGGGGTCGAGTTGCTTCGTCTCTATCAGTTGTCGCAGGAGGGTGGCCACATACTTGGCCTGCGCCACATTGGATGGCACGGAGATGGTGTCCACCACCGGACGCCGGTCAGCTACGGGTAATGTGTAATCCTCGGGCGCCGGGAATTTCGAGGCCAGACGCCTGAGGCGCTGCAGGGCAACGGGCAAGTGTGCGTCGTTGCCGAAAAGGTCGAGCGCCGCCGTGTCCCAGAAGAAATAGGCTACTCCGTGGCGACGGAGCTGTTCGAAAATCACCGTCTCGGTGGCTGTGAGGTCGCTGAAGCCGACGAAGGCATAGCGTGTGCGGCCAGTGAAGTCGCGCACATCGGGGTTGCGTATAGCCTCGGCGGCACTGCGGTACTGCAATCCTGTCGACGAGCGGTGGAGTTCGCCGAGCAGTCGGCGGTACTCGTCATATATCTCGGACAATAATTCCCAGAGATACACGAAGTTATCTCGCATAGGAGTCTCGCCGTCCTTGCCGTGAGTATGCAGCCAGAAGCGTTCAATGGGTGCCGTGAGGCGGTTGTCGCCCCACACGCGACGGACGATTTCTTTCTGCTCCTCATCGAGGAAATCGGCCTGTATGTCCTTGAGGTCCTTGATGTTCTTGAACACCTGTGACGCCTCGGCCAGACTGCGGTCGACGTCGTCGAAGTCGTTGAGCATCATATCGCCCCAGTAGATGAACTCGTCGAAGCTCACCGGCTTGGGCTCCTTGCCTTCCTTGGCATCAGCCGCACGCCTGTCTATGACCTCGCGGTAGGCGTTGAATAGCACGAATAGCAGCTCCGTACGGTCGGCGCCGGGGTAGGTGCTCCATGTGCTCACGAAGGTGGGAGCCGTCATGATACGCGGCATCAGCGCCGGGCCGCTGAAGGTGTCGCGGATATACTTTTTGAGGAATAGCGCGCTGCGTTTATTTGGCAACACGAAGGTGACATCCTGCAAGGCGGGACGGTCTGAAGTGCCGTCGTTGAACCAGGCTATTACGGACTGAAGGAAATTGAGAGAGGTCATTTACGATGGAGGTAGATCATCAGATGTACGGCCAGGTCGAAGAAAATGATTTTGAGGTTGACATTGGCCGATATATCCCTGCGGGCGTTGTCGAAGCTATTCACTATATCCTCAACGTTGAGATGATTGATAAAGGGGTGGAAACGGTCGACGAAAGCCCGCTCCTTGGCCGACATGCTCAGGAGTCGGTCGTCACCGACATGCATGATGAGACTCTCGCGCACCAGGCGGAGGGAGTATTCACAGAACGCTATGCTGCCTTCGCGTCCGAGTTCGGCCACGCGGTCGGTCCACTTGCGCAGGTCGAGCACCTTGCGGCCATAGGCCTTGCGCATCAGGTCGGTGAAGAGGTCGAAGAAAAGGTCGGTGCGCGAGGCTCCACTGCTGCGCCGGTGTGCCTCGGTGACGGAGCCGTCGGAGGTGGCTATGGCATCTGCGACGGTATCGCTGTCGAGACCTTCGGCGCGGAGGATAGTGCCGAGTTCGGCGTCGCTGTAGCGGGGCACGGCAACGCGCTGCAGGCGCGAGTAGATGGTGGGCAGGATGAGGCGGGGTTCGTTCGACACCATCACGAACTTCGTATCACCGAAGGGCTCCTCGACGAGTTTGAGGAGCTTGTCGGCGGTCTCGGCCTGGAATCGCTCGGGCAGCCACAGAAGCACCATCTTGTACTTGGAGCGGCGCGTCATATATGTGAGGCGGCGCATGAGCTCCTTACCTTCGTCGACGTAGATTACGGGTTGACCGTTGATGTTGCCGAGGGCTTCGAGCCAACGTTCGAAGTCCATCCAGGGGTATTCGGTGAGGAATTCGCGGAACTGATCCAGATGGTCGTCGGCAATCTCCACACTGCCACTCTTGCGCTTGATATAGGGGAAGGTGTAGATGGTATCGATATGGGAGAACTCCTGATGCTGGAGGCATGCGGGGCACACGCCACAACTGTCGCCATCGATGTGGTTGGTGCAATGGGCGTACTGCGCCAGGGCTCGCGCGAGCATGAATTTACCCGTGCCGGCAGGCCCTTCGAGCAGGAGAGCATGCGGCAGACGGTCCGTATCAACCATCTCGCGCAGGCGGCGCTTGATGTCGTCGTGTCCCGGGATATCGGCGAATCTCATCGCTGCGGGGTGCGGCTTTCGTGGGTGGCTACATAGTCGCGCACCTGCTTGAAGAGGCGGGTGGCGAATACAAAGTCGTTTAGAGCCTCGTTGCCGGTGTTATAAATCTGCGTCATGTCGCCCACCCACTCGCGGTAGCCGTCCTTGATGAAGATGATGTTCTCACCTATGCCGAGGACGCTGTTCATATCGTGAGTATTGATGACGGTGGTGATACCGTACTCGTGGGTGATGTCGCTGAGTAGTTCGTCGATGACGATGGATGTGCGCGGATCGAGACCGCTGTTCGGCTCGTCGCAGAAGAGGTAACGGGGGTTGAGGGCAATGGCACGGGCTATGGCCACACGTTTCTGCATACCGCCGGAGATTTCGCTGGGGTATTTCTTCTCGGCGCCGGTGAGCTTGACGCGTTCGAGGCAGAACAGGGCACGCTCCATCTGCTCCTCATGACTCTTGTCGGTGAACATCATCAGCGGGAAGAGTACGTTGCCGAGGACTGTCTCGGAGTCGAATAGCGCCGAGCCTTGAAAGAGCATACCTATCTCCTTGCGGAGGTCGGAAATCTGCTCGGACGTCATTGTGGGCAGATTGCGGCCATCGAATAGTATTTCGCCGCTGTCGGGCTGTATCAGGCCGACGAGCGACTTCATGAGCACCGTCTTACCGGAACCGCTCTGGCCGATGATGAGATTTGTCTTGCCGGTCTCGAAGGTGGCGTCGATACCGTGGAGCACGGTGCGGCCGTCGAAGGACTTTTTGAGATTGCGTATTTCTATCATTGGAGGAGGAGTTTGGTAAGTATAACATCAAAGAGGAGGATATACACACTGCTCGATACGACGGCGTTGGTGGATGCTCGACCTACATCGAGAGCTCCGCCGTGAGCATAATAGCCATAGAAGGAGGAGATGGACGCGATGATGTAGGCGAAGAAGAGCGACTTGATGAGGCCGTACCATACATACCATTCCTGGAAGAGCGCCTGGAGGCCGTAGACGTAACGGTTGACGGATATGAGGTCGGTGACGAGTGCCACCAGATAACCGCCGACAAGCGCCGTAGCGATACTGAGCACCACCAGGACAGGCATGAAGAGTACAAAGGCCGTAATCTTAGGCAGCACGAGGTAGTTGGCGGAGTTGATACCCATTATCTCAAGGGCATCTATCTGCTCGGTGACTCGCATGGTGCCTATCTCGGAGGCGATGTTACTGCCCACCTTGCCTGCAAGGATGAGGCAGAGGATGGAGTTGGCGAACTCGAGCAGCACAATATCACGCGTGGCCAGACCGACGGAGTAGGCCGGGATAAGTGGCGAGGCGATGTTGAGCTGCATCTGTATGGTGATGACGGCGCCGATGAATACTGATATGATGAGTACCAGGGGGATAGAGTCTATACCGAGCTTTGAAATCTCGGTGACGGTGCGGCGCCCGTAGACCGCCCATCGGTCGGGCACGGAGAAAACGCGTTTTATGAATAAGCAGTAGCGGCCAAAGGTGGCCAGCGACGAAATGAGTCCCATCGTAGATATTAATTGCTGTATGAGATGCAAAATTAGTCAATTTCGGCAAATAAACAGCTACCTTCGGACATTTTTACCAATTTCAGTCCCGAAAGCACCCATAGAACAGCGCAGAACAGGCGTCAGCCGCGGGCGGACGGGGCGCAGGAAATAACCCAAAGGGGCGGAGTGCTCGGATGTCAGCCGCGGGCGGACGGTCCCGGACCCGTCAAGCGGGGAAGCGCTCGAAGCAATTCACGGTTGAACCGGCGCCGCTGCCTGTCGTACCACCAGCCCCACTTATTGAAGTAGCGGAACATATTCACCAGGTGAATGCGTAACATCCTCAAATTCGTGCGTGAAGACGCTGCATGCACATGGACTATACTCACGCCGGGCCAGAACATTGTCCGCCACCGCTCATGTATGCGTCGTGTGATATCTATATCCTCCGGGTACATAAAAAAGCGCTCGTCGAACAGCCCTACATCCCGCAGAGCAGCGACCCTGAACAGCATGAAGCTGCCCAGGAGGTAGGGGCAGTTAAACGCCCGGTCATGGTCCGCCGCCGCAAGGAGGTAGCGATTCATACGCCTACGAGTCATCGATGCAGGCAGGAAACGCTTGGCGAAAAGGTCCCAAGGTGTAGGAAGCATCCTGCACGCATACTGGAGGTCGCCGTCAGGATAATATACTTTCGGAGCTACGACACCTACATCGGGATTCGCGTCCATATACGCCAGCATAGGAGACAGGACATCACCATCCCACATCACATCTGCATTCATCACCAGATGATAGTCTGCCCCGGCATCTATCGCCTGCCGTATAGCGACATTGTGTCCGGCACCGAACCCGTCGTTCGGTACATGTATATATAGTGTAGAAGATATGCTCTCAACCACCGGTCGCAAGGCCTCTGTCGGACTATTGTCGACCACATAGACGCACGACACCTCGCTACAGCGGAGAATACAGCCGATGGCTCGCCTGAGCTCCTCGGGACGGGTGCAGTGGGTAACAATTGAAGCGGTCGTCATTTACAGATGAATGGTGGTGGACATGTTGACAATGCCGGATAAAATCCGATTTGTAGTATTAACGGCTTCGATATATCAATATTGCCCGAACCTCAATAATGTAGGTAGCGACGAACTGCGTTGCTTTATAGCAGTAAGAAAAGCGCCACTCCTCACGAAGCAGCGCTGTTTCCGGTGTTCTAACACTAAATACCTAAAACCATTATTAATCCTTTTTACTAATATCTTATGCTTTGCCTATTATCTTAGACCGATTGAATTATTTACGATGCAAAATTAGCGAGCATATTCGGGTCCGGCTACAACCATATATATGGAATATAAATAAATATAAGGGTCTACAAATAGATATATACTGTTTATCAGCATATTATATTTATGGTATATCGAAATAAATATAAAGATATATTTAGATTCCAAGCTGGATTTCGGAAATCTTTTTCTCGAAATCAGCCTTGTCTTTCGCACGACCCTTAAGGCGATTGCGGTAAGTGTAGATGGTATTGACCGAGAGATCAAGTATGCTCGACAGTTTGCCGCTATCACTGATACCGAGGCGCATGAAAGCCGCTATCCTCAGTTCAGGACTCAGTCGCTGCCCGGGCAACAAGCTCAGTTGCTTGTCGGGCCGGACTAAGGCATTGAGATGATCCACAAATCGGGGGAAGGCCGTAAGAAAAGATTCATCAAATGCACTGAAAAATTTCTCATTGAGCTGCCGCAGGTACTCGCCGGATTGTACATCATGGGCCAGCTCCTTCATCTGTCCGGCTTTTATCTTCCTGAGAAGATGAAGATTATACTCTTTGAGCTGTTCGTCGGACTTGACTGCCATTGAGAGCACAAGAGCTGCTACTTTCTTAATATCATCGGTAGCCTTCTCGATACGCAAATCACAGTCGTCAAGACTTCTATCGAGTGCTTTTAATCGTTTGCGCAACTTCAGTATATACCACAGCAACAGAATCACAGCCAGTACGAGAACCGCGATAATAATATTGGCAATGATGTAGCTGCGACTATTCGAATCGGCGAGATAATTGGCGTAGGCTGCACGGTCGAAGTCATTCGTAGAACGATACGACGTGGTACCGGTCTTGGTAGCTGCCGTAATAAGCCGACGCGCCGACTGGTCGAAGCCCTCCTCGTGCAGCGCAGTGCCAAGACTTGCCAGCACCTCGGGACGAATGATATCCTGACGCAACTCATGCAGGCACAGTCGCAAAAGATAGTTAAGGTAAACAGCCTTATACTGTGGACGATTCTCATAATATTCGGCTATATGCTTCAAGGATACTTCATATAGTTCGGGCTTGCACTCAAGTCCGGAAAGGTGTTCGACCAGGATAGCAGTAGCAAGATTGTCCTGCCCGGAAAAACGATGCTGCTGCGCCTCTATGAAGGCAGCGACAGGCGAGCCGACAGGGTAAAAAGTTGACAAAGAATCGAGAGCCTCCACCACGAGCTCCTTGTACCGCGTACGATACTGGCCACGGGGATAGGCTACATATAGGTTATTATAGAGAACGGCGGCATTGGTCCAGTAGACATGACGCAAGGTATCGCTCAGCCGCGTAGGATCAATAGCTCGAAAAGCCTCAAGGGCCTCTATATCAACGCCTGTACGGGGGAGAGTAGACAGTGTGTTGAGCTCAATGCTCATGGCGAGGTCATCATCGCCGAGCATATTGGCATCTTTGAGGGCGAGCTGAAAATACATCAGCGCCGAATCGGCGTTGATTGCCAGATATCTACGCCCCAACTCTGCTCCCATCTGCACGCGGGTGGCAGAAAGAGGACAAGCATTTCGAACCGCGGCCACACTGTCTATGGCAGCAGTCCGTCGCTGTAGTATATTGTCAAAATCCGCGATTTCTGTCGCGACAGTGTCAATGAGTTCCTTATTCCACTCCTCTATATTGCGTGCACCGCATGTCAATGCGGCCATCAGAGCTATCAAAAATGCCAAGTACTTCATATCGCTGCGTTTGTCATCTGCTGCAAAGATAGGACAAAGCGCCGAGATGAGCAAATACAGCTATATTTCAGAATGGCTTCTCTGACGCAATCGCGCGTTATAAATCCCGGTCAGCGTCGTGCTCGTGGTTACGATTGAGCAGTGCGAGGAGTTCTCCGCGATCACGCACTGTGAGTTCATCACTGGTGTAGTCAATCAGACCACGCTGGTGCATAGACTCGAGAGCGTTGTTGAACGCGGCACGGGGCGAGCCGAAGATGGTACACAGGTCTCGCTTGCGGCATGTGAGTTTGATGTCGCGGCTGCCGGGCTGAGTCAGGGCCGATATCCAGAAAGCGATGCGTTCGTCGATATCGCCGTCGGTGAGTGCAAGGATGCCCTCAATAGACTTCTGGGCATTGACAGAGAGCGCATTTATATAATTGAATAAGAACACCTTATCCGACTCAAGAATGGAGATATAGTCGGCTTTCGCTATCTTGAGCACCGATACCGATTCGAGCGCCGTCACTGTGCCGGGGCACTCTGTAACACGGCCGAAGAGGAACTCGGGCCATATGACAGCCGGAGCATTGAGGGTGTGGGATACAGAGAAACGGCCTGAACGGTTCACCGTCTCTACACGCACACTGCCATTGATGATAAAGGTGATGTGGCCGCAGGGGTCGCCTTCGCGTAGAATAACTTCTCCCTCAGGGTATTTCAGAAAATGAAATTTTGTTGACCCGACAATGTCGGCCAACTTGGTCATCGAAGTACCCTGAAAAAGGGGCAAATCCATAAGAAATTCAAACATACCGGGCATAGCAGGCAATTTTGAAAGATTTGTAGGTATTTGTATAGATTTACAGTATGTGACTGATGGGCTTCGCAACCCTAAATCTATATGCAAACAAATACCCATTCTGAATTGTTCACGAATATACAAAAAAAATTCCGCTGTATGGGTACAGCCTCGTCAAGATTGCAGCGCACGGCATAGAAACAAGACAGGGAGCCTTCTCACGAGGACTCCCTGCTGCGTTTTAATTGCTTAAAACAATTACATAACTAACATAAAACACATTTTTCCTTATGCGATATATAGATAGAGCTATCAAGCCGGTTGTTCGCCGGCTTAGAAAGCTTCACTCATATTAGAAGGTCACATTAAGTACTAAAATCTATACTAACCCTAAAACTGAAAATAATCGTGTATCTTTCTTGTACTGCAAAGTTACTACATATTTTCATCCTCCGCAAGAGGTATTGAGTATCAATATAAACTGATATAAGTAATCTATTGTATGTCTACTCTGATTATCAGAGTTTTATAAAGCGGATACATCAAAGAGAATATAAATAATTATACAAGGAAATAAAATCTACATCCACTTGATAAATCGAAAAATAGTCAACGCGTAGAGTCGATAGCCATAATATCGGCATCGAAAGTATCTCGATTGACAGCTCGTGCCTTGAGGCGATTGCGATAGGAGTAGATAGTATTGAGAGAGTAGTTGAGAATCTGAGCTATGCGGGCGCTTTCCTCTATACCCAGGCGCAGGAAGGCAAGGATACGCAGATCGGTATTGAGCAACTCGCCATCGGCAAGTACTATCTGAGCATCAGGGCGAAGGAGTGCATTTACACGTTCCACGAAATCGGGATAAATATGCAGGAAGGCATTGTCGAACACTTCGTAGAATTCCCTACTCTGCTCCTCTACGAAGCGACCCGACTTGGTCATGCGGTAGAGCTCGTCGGCCTGTCCGGCAGCAAGTTTGCGAGTGGCTATCTTGCAGAATTGGTTCAACTTGTCCATATATATCGAACATAGCTGAAGGAACTGACTGATATATACCTCCTTGGCAGTATTAGCAGCACGAAGAGTTGCTTCGAGAGCCCGCATCTTGCGCATTTCGCGGCGAAGTATCAGCATTATTACCACGAGCGCGATGAGTAGCACCGCCATTATGCACATAATAAGGAATACAGTGCGTTTGTTGGCGGCAAGATAATCACTATGGGCGCGTTCTATGATAGGCAGGGTGCGGGAGGTGTCTATCATACGCAGCGGGGCACCACACTCAACGGCATTTTCCAGAGCGGCCGTGAGATAGATATGTGCACGCGATATATCGCCCGAAGCGTAGACATTGGCACCTAATTGCTGAAGTGACACCACTTCCCGGGTAGCTGCGAGGGCATCGGCGAGCGCCGACGAGGCGAGGTAGTAGGAATAGGCCGCTTCGTCGCCGGCAGCCAGGGCAATACTTGACAGATGATGTGCCGCTCGGGCACGATACTTACTGTCCTCCGGTTCATGCTCATACACATCTTCAAGAAGAATCCCCGACGCATCCGGACTACCCGTAAGAAACTTATATTCGGCACAGTTGAATCTGTATTCGCGGCTGTCGTGCGGAAGTATTTCGAGCATGCGACGCTGATAGTCATTTGCCAGCGAATCGTGCCGCGAAGCTATCACCGGATAAGTGCGGAAGAATGCCGCTATATAACTGTGCATCTGGCGGCCGGCGTCCAAGTAGTCTGCCTTATCTGCCGGTCGAATTGCCGCAGTGTCGATGTCATTGTAGGTCTGCACGGCCTCATCGAACAGACCGCTTAGTGGAAGTACAGCCGCGCGCTTCCAGCGGAAAGGAAGAGCCTCAGCACCACGCAGCCGGGTACCGCGGTCGAGATATACGAGCGCTGAGTCATTGTTGAAGCCCGTATAGGCATCAGAAATCTGCATCAGTACCGCAGCGGTGTCGATATTATCGCCGGCGAGTCGACGACAGAGGCTGTCGATATATACCTGACGCACAGCAATATACTTATCACGATGCTGCAATGCACGATCCAGAGCAGCGTAAGCTCGCTCTACATCGTCCACACCTATTGCATCAGCATCGACAATAGAGAAAACACACACAGAGAGCAGCACTGCAGTCCGAAGCACTGTCTTAACGGGGGATAGGCCAGCCGCTCCCGGTAACATCAATCCACGATACAGATCGGAGAAGAATATCACTACCCGGATATTCATAGCGTGAATCGGGAGGCTATCTCATCGTTGGAGATGAGTGACATTACCGGCTGGCCGTCAGGGGTATAGTTCGGTTCGGCGCAACGGAAGAGGTCTGCGGTGATACCATCCATCTCCGCCTGCGTGAGTCGCTGGTGAACCTTGACAGCCCAGGCACGAGCCATGGCAATCGCTAAGGGACGGCGCATCGTCTCGGAACCTCCATCGGCATCGTTGGCCAAACTTTCAAGTACCGTCAGCACGACCTCAATGGGGTTGACCGAATCCAGTTGGGCCGGCACAGCCTGCACGCTCCACATTCCTTCGGCTGCCGAAGTGAATTCAAAACCAAGGCGGCGGAATTCGTCAATATTAGCCATAAGCAGAGCGCTTTGCGAGGGCGACAATTCAAAATCGACGGCGAAAAGGAGTTTCTGCGACGGTTTGGCATCGTCGGTGGCGAGCATCTCCATGTATTTCTCGAAAAGAATACGCACATGGGCTCGGTGCGGCTCGATGAGCATCAAGCCACCGGGCGACGACATAGCTATATATCTATCCTGCAACTGAATACAAGTAGCCGCAGGAGCATCGGATTTAATATCGAGCGAGGCCGAATCGTCCGCCGGGACGGCAACACTGGCAAAGGCATCATTCCTGCGGTCGTTGAACGACTCATAGAGTTTCTCCCAATCTTCCGGCACAGACTGACGGTTTGACTCACCGAGTGATACCGAACGTGAGCCCCATGTCCCGGAGTCGCCTGCAGCCTTTCCTACCCGCGCAGTACCAAAAGAACGGTCTGAGCCATACGAGCTGCCTGCTGTACGCGAGCCCCTACCGGCCGGCACGGAGGCGTATGTTATCCCCTGCCCTGACTCGGTGTCGGCTGCGAAAGGATTGAAAGCCTCCGGCGATGCATCGTCGATCGAAGCCGGAACAGCCTGCGGATTGAACAAAGGTATCTCCGGCGCATCTACAGCATCGAAGTCGAGGGCGCCGACAGCCTGCGTCTTACCCAGTGTCTCGCGGACGGCGGCGATGAGCATCTGCCATATAGCCTGCTCGTGTTCGAATTTTATCTCGTGCTTCTGCGGATGGATGTTGACATCGATTGTGGCGGGGTCCACGGTGAAGTTGATGAAATACGACGGCTGCGCATCCGGCGCTATCAGTTGCTCGTAGCACGACATGACGGCTTTGTGGAAGAATGGATGGCGCATGTTGCGACCGTTGACGAAGAGGAATTGCTGGTAGCCGCGTTTCTTGGCAGCGCGCGGCATGGCTATAAAACCGTCAATGGTGACGATACCCGTCTCTGTGTATACCTGCGCAAGCTGACTCTCCAGGTTCTTGCCGAAGAGGTCGGCTATGCGCTGCTTGAGGCTGCCGCGCATGAATTTGTGGAGCGTCTGGTCGTTGTGGATGAGGGTGAAGTCGATGTTGGTATTCACCAGCGCCAGGCGTTCAAACTCGCGCAGGATATGGTTGAGTTCTATGGAATCCTTCTTGAGGAATTTGCGTCGGGCGGGCATGTGGAAGAAGATGTTCTTCACCATGATATTCGTGCCTGGGACGCAGGCCGTGGGTTCGAGACCTTCGAATTTACTCTCGGAGATGGTGAGCTTCGAGCCCACGGAGTCCTCGCGCCGCATGGTGCGCATCTCCACCTGCGCCACCGCCGCTATCGACGGTAGAGCCTCGCCACGGAAACCCATTGTATGCAGTGTGAAAAGGTCGGACGCTGAGGATATCTTACTCGTGGCGTGGCGTTCGAAGGCCATGCGGGCATCTGTGGGCGACATACCGCTGCCGTTGTCCACCACCTGGATGAGTGTGCGGCCGGCATCCACAAGTATCACACTAATCTCCGTTGCTCCGGCGTCAACGGCATTTTCGACCAACTCCTTTATCACAGAAGCCGGTCGCTGTATCACTTCGCCCGCCGCTATCTGATTGGCTACTGAGTCGGGCAGTAATCGGATTACATCGTTGTTCATACTGCACAAATTTACGAATTTTCCGCGAGACCAAGGAATATCACCACACGAAATTGAACAAGCCGGTCGGCACCGGCGTCGGAGGCAAGTGGTCGATCGACACCACTTTTGGTCGCAAAGCCGGCATGAAGTCACCGGCATCATATATCAGATACCTGTATTTGCGGCCTTTACATTCGAATATCCGGCTGAAGGCCGTTACATAGCGCGGCCCTTTATAAGTATTCAATTGGAAATTAGCCGAATACAAATCGTCACTATCAACATCGGCTAATGCTACAATCATTCCGTGCCATAGCCACGCATCAATGTTACCTCCGATATATTCTGCTTTGTCCGGGTCGAAAGATTCCAATTGCACCGGGAGAGGAACTTGCTCCGAATCGGCACCTTCCTTAAAAAAAAGTGTATGAATACTATCATAGTGCGGCCTATCCAACAGCCACCAGGGCATATCACGGCCACTGTGACGGATTATGAAGCGATTGCCAACTCTCCCAGCAGCAATATACGCCTCGGCTCTTTCACAGTCCTCACGCAGCTGTACAGTCCAGTATATCACCGCGATACCGTGAACAAGGATGATACACCACGCAACTGTCGCAGCTATGCTCATCCACAGTTTGCCCCGGCGAAAGAGATAGCTGGCCGCCATACCGTATATAATAGCCGTGCACACGAATAGTCCGATCCCCGTTCGCGCCCCCGTAAATACCATGAAGATGTACCAGGCCGCCAGCGACATACCCATTATCACGACCACTCGGGCGCTGAGGACTTGTCCGCGATACTTACGCCTGCACAGAAGACAGAGATACACTAGCCATGCGAAGTACATCGGCATACACCAGTGCAGCGTGCCACGCACCATAAAAAATGGGTTGAGATTGATGCTCATCAACTGCTCCTCGGCTCGCGTAGCCACACCGGGCACGAGTACCAGGATGCAGAATAGCCCCGCCACACTTCCGAGCAGCACCCACGAGGCTGACCGGCGTCTATCCGGATAGAACAGCAGAATCACCGCCGCCGCACACAGCAGACAGCCGAAGATCTCATGTGATACTCCGCCGATGAAGCCCAACAATATGGACACAGGAATATTCAGCCGGCGCTCCCCGAGCATCAGTAACACGACAAAGAGCAGATAAGCCGCAGTGCACATATAATTGTATTGGAACATCACCGTGTACATGGACTCAAACCACGGGAAAAAGAAATCCAGGCTCAGTGCCACTACCGAATATGCAACAAACGACTGCTTCCAGCAACCCGCAAGACGTGCTGACAGATATAGGAGCGCACCAGCAGCAATACCGCCTATAATACTCGCCACACCGTAAGGCAAAGGGTTGAGAGCTCCGGCTAACATATTGAATAGCCGCAAATTGTCAGCCGCCCCACGTACTCTGAGCATATCCATCACCCCGTCGAGATAGTCGCTCCACCTGCCCGATTGGGCATAGACAGTGAAGTGCTGCATGAACCAGTCATCATCCACCAGGCGCGGATGAATCACCATTGCCACCATGAACAGAAGCGTCCATAGTGCCAGAGTGATATAATAAGGAAGATAGTTGCGGGTTATTTTCATGGCCGGATGTGAAAGAATCGAATCAGCAAGTAACTGTGCCTATCAGCAACAGGATAGACAAGGCCGCCATAGCCACGGCAGTCATACCCAAAAGTGGTGTAAGACTACGCCCCATGCGGAGCGTCATCTGACGCGCTATTGCCACCGAAGCCGCAACAAATAAGACCGGCAGCACATACCAGGCACCGCCCAGAGCGCTTATGACGGGCCACAGGCACGCCATCGCCACGATGACATTAAGTACATAGAGCACCGGCATACTGCGGGCGCCGAGCAGCAGAGCCAGCGTCATCTTACCCACAGCAGCATCGTCGGCCATATCGCGGTAATTGTTGACAATAAGCACATTCGCCCCCATCAGCCCTACAGCAGCCCCGGCGAGGAGCACCTCCCGCGTAACAGTGAGCGCCTGCACATAATATGTAAAAGACACAGGCACCAGTCCGAAGAATACGAACACCGCAACTTCGCCGAGGGCATGCGTCGACAGAGGCCACGGACCCGTACTGTAGGCAAGTGCCCCCACACCGATGAGAGCACCTACAGCTATGAGCCACAAGCCACCCCAATAAGTCAGAAGCAGACCTACGCACGCGGCAACAAGCAGAACGGCGTAGGTGGCATATTTCATACACTTAGGAGATATATCACCCTCCGTGACACCACGTCGAGGACCCTCGCGACCTACGCGGTCACGGCCGGCGCGATAGTCATAGTATTCATTGGCAAAGTTCGATGCTATCTGACAGAGGATAGCAAAAACAAGACAGAGCAATGCCGGCAGCAGCATGAAAGAACCGTCAGCCACAGCGAGCGCCCAAGCCATGACGACACCCGCCACCGACACCGGCAACGTCCGCAGCCGCATAGCCTCAATCCAAAATTTCACAGTTTTCATATTATTCACCCCGGCAAAATTACTCATTTTTCACGAGACGGGTGTTAAAGTGTGTAAAAATTTAAGGACAGCGCACGAAAAATTCGGATTGGACCGTACTATTAATGCAAGGCAAACTTCCCCTTGCCGGAAGATACAGTTGTCAGTCAACTGTCCGTCACTTCACCCGCTATGACACCCGAAACCCGCGAACTATTCGTCAAATACATCTCCAAGCAGTGCTCCATCGAGGAGCGTGAGGTTGTCCGCGCCTATCTCCGCGAGAGCCACGACCACCTCAACGAACTGATGCAGACTATCCGCGAGGAAGCACTCCGTCGCATGGGTCACAATCCCGAGGATGACTTCCTGCTGAAACGACTTAAGGACATCAACCCCAAGGTCTACGGCGAGTCCGTCTTCGGTCGCGAAGATACAGAATGTTCGGCCCTCTATGACAATTCGTTTGAGGATCTCTATAGCATCCTCTGCAAGGAACTACTGGACGATTAAGGCGCCGGCGCTGTTCTGTCCGCTGCAAGGAACTACTCGACGACTAAGGCGTCGGCACTGTTCCGTCCGCTGCAATGAGCTACCGACGACTAAGGCGCCGGTCTCAATATCTGTAAACGAAACTCTCTCCCTCCATTCTCCCCTCTCCCGGTGAGCGAGGCTGTGCCAAGATTCCATATTTTGGCACAGCCTTTTAATGTTTGCCACAAGTGGTCCTATACCGCACCCGAAGGCGGGTGAAATACTTGCTCGGGTGAGAAAAATTTTATATCTTCGCGGTGTATAATGTAATCACCGTGAAACGAATCTTTTCCTATATAATACTCAGCGGTGCGGCTCTTGCATCTGCCGCGGCACCTATCGACGATGTGCGTCGCCTCTATAATGAAGGTGACTACGCCGGCGCCGCCGAGCAGGCTCGTACCATCATCCGCCGCACACCCCGCGATGGCAATGCCAACTACTACCTCGGTGCCTCTCTGCTCGCTCTCGGCGACTATGAAGCTGCCACGAGCCCCTTGAAGGAGGCTCAGACCCGCGGAGTGACAGACGCCTCGCGTCTGCTGGCGCAGGCTGCTATGGATCAGTACGATATCAATGCTGCCGACGAGTACATGGACAAGTGGGAAGCTGCACTCAAAAAAGCCAAGAAAAGCAAGACTGAGGCCTACGACGAGATGAGTCGCAGCATCACCCGCATGCGCAATATGCTCGACCGCGTGGAGCGTATCGAAATCCTCGACTCCCTCAGCGTCGACTCCGCCACCTTCTTCACCGCCTACCGTCTGAGCACCGCCGCCGGAAAGATTCTTCCGCCCGATGCCGTTCGCCGGGTAGGTGCAGGAGCACCGGGACAGACGCTGTCCACCGCCTATATGCCTCAGAACCGCAGCGAACTACTGTGGGCTGCCACAGACACTACGGGTACATTCGAACTCTTCGGCGCCGACATCCTCGATGACGGTTCACTCGACCATACCGAAGCCCTCGGCAGCGACCTCGGCGACGGCGGCAACGCCATCTTCCCCTTCCTCATGCCCGACGGCGTGACGCTCTACTTCGCCGCCGACGGCGATGGGTCGCTCGGTGGATACGACATCTTCATGACGCGCCGCAACGAGACCGACGGCTCTTTCTTCCAGCCCCAGAACATCGGCATGCCCTACAATTCGCCGGCCAACGACTACATGCTCGCTATCGACGAAGCCTCCGGTCTGGGCTGGTGGGCCACCGACCGCAACAGCGAGCCGGGACGTGTCACCGTCTACGTCTTCGCCCCCTCGGACGTTCGTGTCAACGCCGACACCTCCGACCCGAACCTGGCATCACTTGCCCGTCTCGACAACATCGCCCTCACCCGCAAAGCCGGCGTCGACTACCGCGCCCTCCTCGCCGACCGACTGCCGGCAGCCGACAGCGATAATTCGCAGGAGAACTCGGCTCGTTTCGCCATCGACATGGGAGGTCGAGTGTACACCACCCTCTCCGACTTCCACAACCAGCGTGCCCGCAGCGCCATGCTCGAAGCCCTCGCCACGGAGGTGACTCTGCGCAAGCACCTTGAAGCCGAAGCCGCTCTGCGCGAACGTTACCGCAAGGGCGACAGAAGCACCTCCGATGCCATACTGGCATCAGAAGCCGAGACCGCCCGTCTGCGCCGACTCTTAGCCGAACAGCGCAACACCGCAATACGCCTGGAAAGATAAGTCACACCACCTCAACGAAATAACACCATGCAATTGACTGTAATTCTCATCATCATCGCCGCCATCATACTCCTGGTGGTATTCTTCTATTATTGCCCGTTCTTCCTATGGATTTCCGCCCGCGTGAGCGGTGTCCGCATCTCTCTGCTCCAACTGGTGCTGATGCGTATCCGACAGGTACCTGCCAGCGTGATAGTACGCGCTCTCATCGAAGCCCATAAAGCCGGGCTCCACGATGTGACACGCGACGACCTCGAAGCCCACTACCTCGCCGGCGGTAATGTAGAACGTGTGGTACACGCCCTCGTATCGGCATCGAAGGCCAATATCGACCTCGGCTTCAAGATGGCCACCGCCATCGACCTTGCCGGCCGCGACGTATTCCAGGCCGTGCAGATGAGTGTCAATCCCAAAGTCATTGACACCCCCGCCGTGACAGCCGTGGCCAAGGACGGCATCCAGCTCATCGCCATGGCCCGTGTCACCGTCCGCGCCAACATCCGACAGCTCGTAGGCGGTGCCGGTGAAGACACCGTCCTCGCCCGTGTAGGCGAAGGCATCGTTTCGTCCATCGGTTCGTCGGCCAGCCACAAGGAAGTACTTGAGAATCCCGACCGAATATCCACACTCGTTCTGAGCAAAGGTCTTGACAGCGGCACTGCCTTCGAGATTCTATCCATCGACATCGCAGACATCGACATAGGCCGCAACATCGGCGCAGCCCTGCAGATCGACCAGGCTCAGGCCGACAAGAACATCGCACAGGCCAAGGCTGAGGAACGCCGCGCCATGGCCATCGCCCGCGAGCAGGAGATGAAAGCCCTCGCCCAGGAAGCGCGCGCCAAGGTCATCGAGGCCGAGTGCAAGCTCCCCGAAGCTATGGCACAAGCATTCCTCAACGGCAACCTCGGCATCATGGACTACTACAAAATGAAGAATATCGAGGCCGACACCACCATGCGCCAGCACCTCGGCAACAGTCCCCTCGCCACACCGGAGATAACCGAATAAGCGACTACGGACATCGACACAGAGCTTCTGAGGCCGCGTCAGGACTATGATTTTGACGCAGCCTCAGTAGCATTTTGAGATATTACTATTATTATGTATGGATTTTAAAGAAATCATCAACTCTACCGACAGATACAACTTCCATAGCCACACCGAATTCTGCGACGGACACGCCACCATGGCCACCATGGCACGCGCTGCCGTCGCTGCCGGCATGGAGCACTACGGATTCACCCCGCACAGTCCCATCCCTATAGCCTCGCCCTGCAACATGGCGGCCGAGAAGGTCGACGACTTCCGCACTGAGTTCAATCGCGTGCGACGCCTGCCCGAACTCGCTTCCTGCCGTTTCTACATAGGCATGGAGGTAGACTACCTCGGGCCGCAGTGGGGACCGGCATCAGACTACTTCAAGACTCTCGGCCTCGACTACACTATAGGCTCCGTACATTTCATCCCCACGCAGGAGGGTGAGTACGTCGATGTCGACGGCAGCCATGAGAGTTTCACCCGACGGCTGAAAGAACGTTTCCGCGGCGACCTCGAATACATCGTAGACACATTCTACGCACAGTCGCGCGCCATGCTCGCCGCCGGTGGCTTCGACATCCTCGGCCACTTCGACAAGATAGGCCACAACGCCTCGCACATAGTTCCCGGCATCGAGGACAGCTCGTTCTATCGCGATCTCACTGACGACTACGTGGACCGAATCATCGCCTCCGGTGTGGTCGTAGAACTCAACACCAAGGCCTACCGACGCGCCGGCCGCTTCTTCCCGCAGCCCGCGCTACTCGAACATCTCGTCGAAGGCGGTGTCACCATCCTCGTCAACAGCGACGCCCACGACCCGGCGCTCATTGATGCCGGGCGTGCCGAGGGCTATGAGTTACTGAAAAAATATGGCTATGGCAGATAAGGCAACAGGCTCTAAGGCCGCAGCTTCTCAGGCCGATAACACGACCCGCTGCGAAGGACTTCGCACCGAAGGGACACCGCGTCCGCTGGGAAGCACCCGCTGCGAAGGTCTTCGCGACGAACGGACACCGCATCCGCTGGAATTGCTGGCACCGGCGCGCGACCTCGACACAGCCCGTGCCGCCGTCCTCGCCGGAGCCGATGCCGTCTACATCGGGGCCCCGGCCTTCGGCGCACGAGCCGCCGCGACGAACAGCATTGACGACATCGCCGCACTCGTAGCCTTCGCTCACCCCTTCCGAGTGAAGGTATTTGTGACAATGAACACCATCCTCTACGACTCCGAACTCGAAGCTGCCGCAGAGATGGTGCGCCGCCTCTACGCCGCCGGTGTCGACGCACTCATAGTCCAGGATATGGCCTACACGCAAATGTCGCTCCCGCCCATAGCCCTGCATGCCAGCACACAGTGCGACATTCGCACACCTGAGAAAGCCCGACGTCTTGCCGACTCCGGCTTCTGCCGACTGGTACTGCCGCGAGAGTTCACTCTCGACGAGATAGCGGCCTGCCGCGACGCCTCCGGACTACCACTTGAGGTCTTCGTACACGGCGCACTGTGCGTGAGCTACAGCGGTGACTGCCATGCCGGTGTCATTGCCACAGGGCGCAGCGCCAATCGCGGAGAGTGCCCGCAGATGTGCCGACTGCCCTACGACCTGGTGGATGCACAGGGCCACAGCGTCGCCCCGCGACGACACTACCTCTCGCTGCGGGATATGTGCCGACTCGATAGCCTGCGCGAACTCGCCGACGCCGGTGCCTGCTCCTTCAAAATCGAAGGGCGCCTCAAGGATATCCGCTATGTCACCAATATAGTATCGGCCTACAGCGATGCTCTCGACGCCGTAGTGGCTGCCTCCGACGGCATGTATTGCCGCGCATCCTTCGGCCACAGCGAACGCTCCTTCATCCCGGATGTGACGCGAACCTTCAACCGCGGCTACACCAACTACTTCATCCGCCGTCCGGGCTCTATGGCCTCGCTGGATACACCCAAGTGGGCAGGGCTTCCCGTGGGTACCGTCACGCGCCCCTACAACGAACGGCGCCGCTGCTTCGAAGCCAAGCTCACCGCCGAACTTGCCAACGGCGACGGTCTTGGCTACTATGACGCCGCCGGCACCTACCATGGCTTTCGCCTCAACCGTGTCGAGGGCAATACTCTCTACCCTGCCACTGTCCCCGACGGCCTCAAAGCCGGCATGACCATATACCGCAATGCCGACAAGAATTTCAACGACCGTCTCGACTCAGCCGCTGTATGCAAGCGCACCCTGTCTCTTGACATCCGTCTGAGCCACGCAGGTCATAGCGTGTTCGAAAATCCCGGCCAAAAGACATCGGCGGCAGAGCATATCCACCAAGGTAAGCATCAAGGCAATATTGTCTCTGAGCTTTCGTCCCCTGCAAAGCCGCTTGTGGCGCCCTCGGGGTCCGAACCGGCCGTAATGATAGTAGCCGAAGGTTGCGATGAACGCGGTGTGCGGGCTACTGTCACGGAGGCCGTCAGCCTGCAGGCAGCACAGACACCACAGGAACAGGCTCGGCGCCGCGTCCTCGAAAAAACGGGTGGCACCATCTATCGCGTAGCCGGCGTGGAGGACGAACTCGGCGACGTCTTCATACCCGCTTCCGTACTGACCAATGTTCGCCGGAGTCTGCTCGATGCTCTCGACCATGCGGCAGCCGCGACCTACGACTACGAAAAGCCGCGAGCGATGACGCTTGCCGACGATGCCTTCGCAGCTCTGCCTCCGCTGACTTATCACGACAACATAGCCAACCACCTCGCACGTCAGTTCTACACCTCGCATGGCGCACGCATCGCCGAGGCTGCCGCAGAGGTAGCGACGCCGAAGGGTGATGTCACCGTGATGACTACCCGCTACTGCATACGCCGCGAGCTTGGCGCCTGCCTGCGCAAAGGCGGCATCGAACGTCTCCCCGAGCCACTCTTTCTCCGCAACGAGTCCGGCACATACCGACTGCACTTCGACTGCGACCGCTGCGGCATGCGCGTAGTGAAGAAGAAATAAGGCTAAACCTATTTTTTTACTATTACTGTCCGCTAAACCATATCAAGGTCAAGGCCAGGATTATTCAGGAATTATTACGTTCGAAAAAAAGCCGCCCCGGGACTCCGGAGCGGCTTTCTATTATGCGGGAGAAGGATGCTTACTTGGCAAACTTCACTACCTGCTGAGCACCGTTGGCAGAAGCGACAGCTACGTAAACACCGGCTTCGAGAGCGGCGGTGTCGAAGCTTTCGCCTGCGGCGAGCTGCGAGCGGGTGATGATCATACCCTTGGTGTCGAATACTTCAAGGGCAACGTCAACGTTGGCAACGAGAGCGCCGGCAACGTTAGCTACGAAAGTGGGCTGGTCTACTACGATAGTTTCGAGAGCGCCGGTGGGCTTGGTGGAGCCTTCGTAGTTCACGGCAACTACACCGTAGCCACGAACGCCGGGAGCAACAACCTCTACCTTGGGCTCAGCTTCGCCGAGCTTCACGCGCTTGATGGCATCGTGGTGGAGGGGGTTGGTAGCATCGTAAGTTTCGGCCCATTTGTAGCGGGTCTCAGTACCGGGATCGTCAGCACCTTCAACTTCAGTGATCTGAGCTTCGGTGGGTTCACGGTAGCACCAGTACATGTATTCACCCTTGGCGTCGATAGAGAGCTGGGAGATACCTACGTGCTCGTTTGTAGAGCTGCCTTCCCAGAATACGGGAGCACCGTCTACGAGTACGGGGTTGTAGGAGAAGAAGTCTTCAGAGTTGGGGTTGGCTTCGAGGTCGGCGATGTTCACGCGATAGAGACCACCCTTGACCC
The DNA here is from genome assembly GCA_947174915.1 of uncultured Porphyromonadaceae bacterium. Classification (GTDB taxonomy): domain Bacteria; phylum Bacteroidota; class Bacteroidia; order Bacteroidales; family Muribaculaceae; genus CAG-873. The sequence continues at coordinate 22,111 of CAMWKV010000018.1, forward strand.
AGCAAGAGGGCTGAAGCTTGCCGTCGATCATCTTGGTGAGGTAGATCTTCTCGATGTAAACATAGAGGTGACCGTGAGCCTCGTCCACTGCGAAGGTGGTGAAGATGGGGGACATCTTGGTGAAGAAGGAGTTATCCTTGGGCTGAGGACCGGGAGCGGCGGAGGTACCGATATCGCTCTGGCGGAAACGGTAGATACCGAAACCGTTGTACTTCATACCTACCCAGTAGAGGGGCTCTATACCGTTGCCGTCGGCAGCGGGTACGGAAGTGATGGAGAAACCGGCCTTAACGCAACCGTAGCTCCAGCCATTGTTGTACCAGCACATCCAGTTGTTTTCCATCCAGGAGGGGAAGTCGGGAGACAGGGAGATACCGCTTGCGGGAATCTTGCGGATGCAGACGTTACGGTCGTTCACGTAGAGGTCTTCACCGTAGAGGTACAGACCGAAGGGATCCTTGTAAGCGTTCTTGCCTGCATTGTCGAGTACGGTAGCGAGGAGGTTTTCGCCGCCTACCTTAGAGATGTAGAAGAGCTTGCCGTCACCGTCAACGTCGCCGGTAGCAGACCATACGAACTTGTTGCCTGCGCTGGCACCGTAGATACGGTTGGAGAACTCGAGGAGCTGGAATGTGTGGGGGAGACCGCCTACGTCGTAGGAGTCGGTCTGGCCATCGGAGTATACACAGTGGATGTTGCCATCTTCACCGGCGTAGTAGAGACCTGCGGGCATGCCCATGTCGGCACCGCCGGCAACGATGTTGGCGTCACCTACGATGTTGAGGTTCTTCCAGCCTTCGGCAGCCTTGTAGGTAGCAACGAGTTCGGTGGGCACCTTGGCGGTAACACCTGCATGAGCTTCGTTGAATACACCTTCGGGCATAACGGCGGGATAGGTAGCGCCTACAGAGAGTTCGGTAAGACCGGTGTTGTCGAATGCGCCGGCCTCGATGATGCTCAGGAGCGAACCGAGGTTGAGGCTCTTGAGAGCGGCGGTGCCTTTGAAAGCGTCCTGCTTAACGACAGTCACCTTCTCGGGGAGATTGACGGTAGCAAGCTTTTCGCAACCGGCAGCGATACCGGTGGGCACTTCGATACCCTCGATGCTGAGAGTTTCGAGAGACTTACAGTCCTGAGCTACATAGCGGCCTACGAGACCCTTCACTGCGAAGGACTTAAGACCGGCACCGAGGAAGGAGTAGTCGCCGTAGTTGTAGCATGCGGGGAAGTCAACGGTTTCGAGACCGAGAGCGCCGTAGCAAGCATAGGGAGCTACAGTGGTAACGGTGGGGAGAGCGAGCGACTTCACGTCAGACTTGGGAGCGAAAGCCATGAGAGTTGTCACAGCCTTGTCGGCGAGGTAAGAGTTGTCGGCTACTACTGCGAATGTTTCATTGGCAGCGTCAACGACAATCTTGGCCAGGCCTGCGTCGCCCATGAAGGCACCTTCGCCGACGGTCTTCACAGCAGCGCCGAGTTTGATCTCGGTGATACCGGGGTTGCCGGCGAAAGCCTGAGTGCCGATGCGAGTGAGAGCGGCGGGAAGGGCGATGCTACCCTGCAGCTTGGCGTTCTGGAAGGCCATATCGGAGATGTAAGTGATACCGTCGGGGAGGTTGATCTCACTTACGCCGGTGTTGCGGAATGCCATAGCATCGATGCCTGTTACGGCGTCGGTGAGGGTCACCTTCTTGAGGCTCTTGGCACCGGTGAAGAGGCCGGAAGGAATGGTAGTAACGCCTGCGGGGAGGGTGAACTCAGTGATGGCAGTACCGGCGAAAGCGTTGGTGCCGAGCTCGGTGAGTGTACCCTGGATAGTCAGGTTCTTCAGTGCGGAGCAGTTCTCGAATGTGCTGGGAGAAATAGCGGTGTACTGAGGACCGAGTACTACAGTCTCGAGAGCAGGCTTGCCGCGGAAGGGCTTGCCGGCCATGGTGCCGTCGTCTTTGAGCTGACGGTAAGCGTATACCTCTTTAAGAGTCTTGATACCGGTGGTACCGTCTGACTCGGTGAGGTTCGATGCGGGGAAGTCGATAGGCTTGTCGCTGGCTTCGAAGGTAATCTTCTCGAGAGCGGTACAGCCCTTGAAGAGGTTACCGCCGATAGTGGTAACGCCTGCGGGGATAGAGAATTCCTTCAGCGATACGCAGTTCTCGAAGAGACCCTTGGAGAGAGAGGTGATTTTCTCGGAGAGCTTCACAGTCACGAGGTTTTCGCAACCCTTGAAGGCGGCGTTACCCATCTTGGTGACAGTGTTCGGCATGGTGAGCGAGGTGATAGGTTCGCCGAGGAAGCCGAGATCGATGTTGGTGATGGTGTAGCGTACGGGGGCGCTGTCGTTCGGGCCCTGATAGTCGATATAATCGGGGAGGACGATGTCGCCGGTGTAGTGGTAGTCGTCGGCTACTTTTTCGTTGTTTTGGTTCTCGAGCACAGGGATGTTGGCAGCGCGAGAGGGGTGCAACTGCGGGCAGCTCAGAGTGTTGCCGGAAATTTCATACACGATACCTTCGTGGATGAAGCATCGCTTGGCCGCTGCGGCAGAAGCATCAGCGCTACCGGCTACGAAAAGGATACCGAAGGCTGCGCCACCGAATACCTTTTTGAGGCTGGAGGTAGAAATGATCATAATTGTGTGGATTATATTTAAAGGATTGATTTTGATTTCCAAGGTATTTCAATCTTGCCACACAGGGCGGCAATACATAGTCCTGCAAATGTACAAATAAATTCGCAATCAACAAGTGTTTTGTGTGATTTTTAACGCAAAAATATAATTTAACGTTTGTAGACGACAAAAAATCCGTGCGGGGGCGATGGAGCCTGGCCCGCACGGATGCATAGATGGTATATGTATAAAAT
>CAMWKV010000019.1 GCA_947174915.1 uncultured Porphyromonadaceae bacterium
TCACTGGACACACCGTCGGCAGCGATAGCTTCGTTGTAGAGTTCGATAGCTTTGCGATAATCCTCGGCATTATAGGCCGAGTCGGCTCGTTCGGCGAGGCTTGCGGCTTGTGCACCGATAGCGCACAGACAAGTAAGGAAGAATATAATGAACTGTTTCATCGTTCGTTATCGTTTTGCTACGTTCTGTATGGCGTTGATGGCATCGGTGGCCTGCTGATAGAGGCGCGACACTTCGTCGTCGGAGTGTACGGGGGTGAAGCGGGCCATCTCGCAGCGATCGAGAACATCAACAACTTCATCAATCTTGTCGCGGCTGAGGCCGTAGGCTTCGAGTTTGGAGGATATATTGTCGCGTGTGAGCTGCGAGGCGGGTATCGACAGTTTGTCGGACATGTATCCCCACAGAGCACTTGCTACGGCGGCGTAGAATTTGTCGTTGTCGTGACGGTCCATATATCCTCGGGCTTCCTTGAGACGGCGAGTCGCTACACGCGATGCCTTGGCGAGACGACGGCCGCTGACATCGGCATTGAGACGTATCTGACGGCGGTAGACTATGACGAGGCCTATGAGGATGATAGCCACAAGGATGTAGGCGAACCAATATGTTGCTTTGCCGAAGGTGTAGTCAAGCTCGTGAGTCTGATTCTCGGCTTTGATGGAATGTATATGGAGGATGTCGTCAATGACATCATCGATATTCGTCTGCTGCGTGGCTGCGGGAGCGGAGTTGTTGCCGCGGAGTACCTTGATAGGTGTCGAAGGCACATCTACGGTGACATAACTCTTGCTGTCGAGGTCGAAGTAGACGAAGGGTACGCCTTCAATCTCGAAATTGCCCACCTCCTGAGGTACGAAAGTGATATCCGTGCGGAAGGTGCCGCTCATATCCGTGCCGCCGATGACGGATGCGTTGATGTCTGTCTTCGGTGTGTAGGCGTCGATGCCGGCGGGGAACTGAATGTCCGGCTCGGAGAGGAACTTGATGTTGCCGCGGCCTTTGATGGTGTAGGAGTAGACTGCCGCTTCGTTGGTGCGGAGGAGTTCGGGGTCGAGAGCGGTCTCGACGCTGAACTTACCCACGGCGCCATTGAATCCGGCCGGGCGTGGCTCTGGGAGGGGCCGGACGGTGATAGTGGCGGCGTTGGACGATGTGGTGACCTGACGTTCTACGGGTCGGCTGGTCTGGAAGAAGCCCATGTTGACGCGCTCGTACTGGACGATGGTGACATCGTACTTGCCGGAGTTGACGGAGAGTGTGCCGGAGCGCTGTGGGTAGAGTAGGAGACGTTTGAGGACGGCGGTGTGGTAGTTCTGGCCGTTGTAGTGTTCCATGCTCACCTCGAGATTGACGGGCAGTTCTTCAGTGAGGAAGCCTTCGAACGCCGGCTGGGTGGTGGGCATGAACGAGTTTATGTCATATTTGGTGTAGACTTTGATGGTGGCTACGACGGGTTCCTGCTCGTAGACGGTGCTCTTGGAGAACGATACGCGCACGAGGAGGTCGTCGGCCGATACACGCCCCGGAGTCTGTGTCGACGGATCATCGGCGCGCACATTGCCGCCGGCGGCAGCGCCGCCACTCTGCTGAGGACGGTCGGAGGGCAGAATCTTGAACGAGGCGGGGCGCGACGACAGAGTGTGACCACCGACTGTGACCGACATTGCAGGGACATTGACGTCGCCTGCCTTCTCGGCACGATATGTGAAGGTATAGTCCACGGAGTAAGTCGATGTCACTTTGCCGTTGATATACTGGGTGCTCGACATCGTAGAGGTTGACGGGCCGAAGAGGAGCTTACAACCCTCGAGCTGAGGTGCCGAGGGTGGATTGGCTTCGCCGTCGCTCAGACGGAATGTGAGGGCGAAGTTCTTACCTTCCACCACATTGCGCGGCGGCACAAGGGTGAATGACTGTCCGAGCACCGCGAAGATGCTCGCCATAAATAGGAGCGATAGTATGAAACGTCTCTGTATCATGGTCGTCTGTCGATTACCAGGGTTTGTCTGTCTGCGGGCGTCTGGCAGGCTGTTCCTCTTCTTTCACTTTGCGGCGGGTAGCGTTCTCCTTATTCTGCATTGACTGGAGGATCTGCTTGGCCGACTGGGTCATATCCTGCTTCTGGGGTTGAGGCTGTTGCTGCTGCGGCTGTTGTTGCTGTTGGTCTTGTTGATCCTGCTGCTGGTCCTGTTGTTGTTGCTGTTGCTGATCCTGCTTGTCCTGTTGGTCTTGGTTGTCCTGATTGTCCTGATTCTGTTCCTGTTCTTGCTTCTTGAGCTGAGCCAGGCGCAGGTTCTCGCGGGTCTGCATGTTATCTGGGTTGATGCGCAGGGCAGATTTGTAGAGTTCGATGCTGCGGTCGTACTGTTCGTCGTTGTAGGCTGCGTTGCCGAGATTATAGAATGCCTTCTCGGCAATCTCGGTGTCGTAGCGCTTGGCGTCTTCAAGCAGTTCGGTGAGTAGTGCCGTCGCTTGGGCACGAGGATCGTTGGCGGTGCCCTTGTTGTCGTCGTTCTGCAGCTGATAGAGAGTCACGGCTTTGTTGTATCTGCCGCGGATAGAGCCGGAGTTGACTTCAAGGGCTTTCTCGTAGGCTTCAAGAGCCTGGTGATACTGTTCCTTTTTGAAGAGAGCGTTGCCTTCGCGTATGGCGTTGCGCTCGTTCTTGTAACTCTCTGAAGGAGTGTTATAGAGCGATTCCTTGCGGGGCGCGTCAGGCGCATTGACAGAGGCAGAGTCCGTCGGGAGCGCCATAGACTGGGCTCCGGCGGATACGAAGACGCCTGCAAGGAATGATATAGTCAATAGGCTTTTCATTGTGCATTATCCTTATTAGACGCTGACTGCGGTGATGCGGACTTGCCTGCCGGGGTGCGGCGGGTGAAGAAGTTGACACCGCGCAGCCAGCTGATTTTGCGCTCAACAACGAGGAAGTCGATGAGCATGAACAAGAAAGCTATAAATGCGAAAGTGGGGAACTGCTCGGCGCCGGCGCTGTAAGTGACAGAGCCGAACTCGGATTTCTGGAGCTTGTCGAGCTGGTCGGTGAGGTCGCCGAGAGCTGATGGAGATGCGCCGTTGACGTAGATGCCGTCGCCGGCCTGAGCAATCTCGCGGGCGAGGTCTTCGTTGAGGTGCGTTATGACGGGTTTGCCCTCAGCGTCGGTAAAGCCGGGGAGGAGGGCTCCCTGGGGTGTGCCGAGGCCGATAACATCCACCTGGATACCGTTCTCGGCGGCGAGACGTGCCGTGGCGAGAGCTTCGCCTTCGTGATCTTCGGCGTCGGTGATGAGGATGATGGCCTTGCGCATGTCCTCGGCGGGTGAGAAGCCGTTCATTGCCATCTTGATGGCGGTGGAGATGTCGGTGCCCTGATACGTTATCTGGCGTGGAGACAGTTCGTTGAGGTACATTTTGGCGGTATAGAAGTCACTGGTAAGCGGCAACTGCACCTTCGATGTACCGGCGAAGATGATGAGACCTACCTTGTCATTGTCGAGGCGGTCGATGAGTTTTTCCAGAAGCAGACGAGCGCGGTCGAGTCGAGGGATGCCGTCGGGACGGTCGGTAGAGGAGGCGAGCATGGAGTTCGACACGTCGAAAGCGATCATTACTTCTATGCCGGATGCAGTCTCCTGCTGTTGCGTAGCGCCGTGGCGCGGACGGGCGAGCATGAATACTATTGCCGCAAGAGCTATGAGTTGCAGCACGATTTTCACTGCCGGGGTATATCGCGATGCGTCCGGCATGAGTTGTGCCACTCTCTCGGGACGACCGAAACGACGCAGGCGAGCCCGGCGGGATATTCGTGCCCACATATAGAGCAGGCCCACCGCCGGGACGAGCAGCAGGAGATAGAGGAGGGATGGATATGCGAAATCAAACATAGCTGTCAGGGTATGGTCCTAAGGATTGTGTAGCGGATGATGAGTTCGAGGGCGAAGAAGGCGAAGGCCAGCCAAGCCCACAACATATAGTTGTCCTCGGTGTGCGAGAAGTGGCGCACGTCCATCCGTGTCTTTTCGAGGGCGTCAATCTCAGCGAATACGTCTTCGAGTACCTTATTATTAGTGGCGCGGAAGTACTTGCCTCCGGTGCTGTTGGCGATGGACTGCAGGGTACCCTCGTCGATCACAACCGGCTGGGGCTGAAATTCGATGCGTCCCGTGATGGTGCGCGTCGGATAGGGCGCCGAGCCGTTGGTGCCGATGCCGATGGTGTAGATCTTTACACCCAGTTCCTTGGCCACATCGGCGGCTGTCAAGGGCGCAACGGTACCGGTGTTGTTACTGCCGTCAGTGAGGAGGATGATGCTCTTACTCTTGGCCTTACCTTCTTTGAGTCGGTTGAGCGAAGTGGCGATACCGTCACCGATGGCCGTGCCGTCCTCAAGGACGTTCATGGACAGATTCTGGAGATACTGGAGAAGCACAGCTCGGTCGACGGTCATAGGGACGCCGGTAAGACTCTCGCCGGCAAAGATGACGATACCGATGTTGTCGCTCTCACGGCCGGAGATGAATCGAGCAGCCACGTCTTTGGCAGCCTCGAAACGGTCGGGGTCGAAGTCGCGGGCGAGCATGGACGAAGATACGTCCATGGCGAGCACGATGTCGGTACCCTCGGTGGAGGTGGTACGCCAGTTGTCGCGTAGCTGCGGACGCGCCATCACTATGATGAGGCATGCCAGTGCAGCCATACGGAGCAGGAACAACACATGGCGCAGGTATTGCTTCCATGTGCGTGGCAGCTTCGCGAAGGGTGCCGTTGTCGATAGCGACAGCGTAGCATGCAGGCGACGTTGCTTGAGGATGTACCATACCGTAAGCGGTACGAGTACCAGCAGGGTCCAGAGAAAATGCGGATGAGCAAAGTGCATGGTCAATTTCTATTGGGAGTAGAGGTGTTGGAGGAAGAGCTTGCGTCGGCGGTCGTATCTGATTGTTCTTCAGGCGCGGGCGCGGGCTTGGTGTCTTCCACGAAGTCGCGTGCACGGGTGAAGGAGCGCACGTTGTCGTCCGGCAGCGGACGTACCTTGGCAAACTTCACAAAGTCGGCGATACTGAGCACTGAGCGCATCTGGTCGGCAGTCATACGAGTATCGGGATTGGCTCGCAGAGCCTTCACAATCTGCGTGGATGTCATCTCCATGGCGTTGATGCCGAAGCGGCCATGCAGATACTGGCGCAGGATGTCGGTGAGCTCGGTGTAGAATTCTTTCTCCTGACCGCTCTCGGCCAGACCGCGGCTGCGGAGCGATGAGAGGCGGTTGACAGCGAGTTCGTAGGGGGGTAGGGTGGGGTTGCGGCGTTCTTCGATTGCAATCTTGCGGTTGCGGAGGAAGTACCACAGTGCTACACCGGCGATACCGAGGATGGCTGCTATGATGAGCACCCATGCGAGCCATGTGGGGATGTAGTCGTACCAGCGAGACTGCGGTGCCACCACGGATGCCATGGGATTGAGCTCCTGGAGAGAATCTACCTCTACGGGCAATATCTTGAGGCTCACTATATTGGAGAACGCCGTGTCAGTCCCTGCCTGAACGACGGTGAAGGGGGGCAGCGACAGTGTACCGGGGTCGAAGGCCTGGATGGTATAGTCGTATTCTATGCGACGACGACCGTCGGCCATGGTGCCGGTGGTGTCGGAGGCAACGATGTCCACGCCATTCCAGGGGAGATATTCCTGCCCGGGAGTGAGCAGCGGCAATTCGCTCAGGCTCACGGCGGAAGCGCTCTCGTTCGGTATGTCGACGACTACGCGCAGGTGAGTCTTGTCGCCCATCACTACGACCGCCGAATCGACCGCCGCAGTGACGCGGATGCCTGCCGGTGCCGCCATGGCGCCGATGCTGCAGAGGACTGTCAATATGTATGCTACAACTGTTTTCATAGAGTCGAACGGTTTTTGAACAGGTGCATCAATGCGCGCACATAGTCCTCGTCGGTAGCAACGCTCACATAGTCTACACGAGTAGAACGCAGAGTGGTATTCATCTGTTGCTGACGGTCGTACCACCACTTGTTGTATGCTTTGCGCACCTTCTTGGAAGAAGTGTCCACCCACATGTCACGACCTGTCTCGAGGTCAGCGACGTTGACGAGGCCAACATTTGGCATGTCGCCGTCGCGCTTGTCGTAGACCTGGATAGCCATCACATCGTGACGGTTGACAGCCACGGTGAGAGGTGTGCGGTAGTCGGACGAGTCGATAAAGTCGCTGATGAGGAACATCGTGCAACGGCGTTTGAGGGCGTCGCTGAAGTATTTCACGGCAGCGGCAATGTCCGTACCCTTGCTCTCGGGTGTGAAGTCGAGGAGTTCGCGGATGAGGAACAGGATATGCTTGCGACCTTTCTTGGGGGTGATGAATTTCTCCACGCGGTCGGAGAAGAAGATGGCGCCGATTTTGTCATTGTTCTGAATCGCCGAGAAGGCTATCGTGGCGGCAATTTCGGCTATCATCTCACGTTTCTCCACACCCTCGGCGCCGAAGTTGCGGCTTGCCGATACGTCGATGAGCAGCATCACGGTGAGTTCGCGCTCCTCTTCGTAGACCTTGATATGGGGTCTGTTCTGACGTGCGGTGACGTTCCAGTCGATGTCGCGTATATCGTCGCCGTACTGGTACTCGCGAACCTCCGAGAACATCATACCACGACCCTTGAACGCCGAGTGGTACTCGCCCGCAAAAATATTCTGCGAGAGTCCGCGGGTCTTGATTTCTATCTTGCGGACCTTCTTGATAAGTTCATTCGAATCCATTTGGCTTCTTGTACGGGGTTATAATCAAGGTACCTGAACCTTGTCGAGGATGTCGGTAATCACCATGTCGGTGGTGAAGTTGTTAGCTTCGGCTTCGTAGGTGAGGCCGATACGATGGCGGAGCACATCGTGGCATACGGAGATGACATCTTCGGGGATTACATATCCGCGCTGGTGGAGGAACGCGTAGGCGCGGGCTGCGCGCGCCAGAGAGATGGAGGCACGGGGCGATGCGCCGAAGGAGATGTAGCTTGCGAGGTCGTCGAGACCGTACTCGCGCGGATTACGAGTGGCGAATACGATGTCCACGATGTAGCGCTCAATCTTCTCGTCGACATAGATTTTCTCTACTATCTTCTGCGCCTCGAGTACTTCGCTCGGCTTGATGAGAGGACGTACTTCGCGGTACTCGTTGGAGATGTTCATGCGGATAATCTCGCGTTCCTCGTCTTTGGTGGGATAGCCGATGACTACTTTCATGAGGAAACGGTCGACCTGAGCCTCGGGCAGAGGATATGTACCTTCCTGCTCCACAGGGTTCTGGGTGGCCATCACGAGGAAAGGCTTGTCCATGGGGAAAGTGTGGTCGCCGATGGTGACCTGGCGTTCCTGCATGGCTTCAAGGAGTGCGCTCTGCACCTTGGCCGGAGCACGGTTGATTTCGTCGGCGAGGACGAAGTTGGCGAAAATCGGGCCTTTCTTTACTTGGAACTGCTCGTTTTTTACGCTGTATATCATTGTACCAATGACGTCGGCAGGCAGCAAGTCCGGCGTGAACTGTACGCGGCTGTATTTGGCATCAATTAGTTGAGCCAGTGTCTTGATGGCGAGGGTCTTTGCAAGACCGGGTACACCTTCGAGGAGCACATGGCCGTTGGCGAGCATGGCTATTAAAAGACTTTCTACAAGATGCTTCTGACCTACGATAGTCTGGTCCATGCCATGGGTAATCATGGCTATGAAATCGCTTTTGCTCGACACCAAGTCGTTAAGCTCGCGGATATTAACGCTTTCGCTCATAAGTATTATTGAGGTTGAGATATGTTTATGAATATTCTTTTCAGTGAAGTGATTATTTACTACTTTCTAACACACAAAATTACGAATATATGATTTTGATTCGCACGAATGAATGTTAATTTTAACTGAAAAGTCTTTAACGTTGTCGCGTTTTAAGCATTTTTAAACTGCCGGCACTATTCTTCACCGGCTATGCTGACGCGGTTGTCGCTGTCGATGACCACTTTGCGCTCCTTGTATAGACGGCCGATGGCTTTCTTGAAGTCCTTCTTGCTGCACTCGAAGAGGAGCTCTATCTGCTCCGGGCTCATCTTTTCGGATACGGTGTTGTTGTCGGACAGATACTTGAGAATACGCGTTGCAAGCGCTTCGGTGCGACGGTCGCTGCGGTCGTTGAGTGTGAGGTCGATTTTGCCGTCGGGACGCACTTGTTTTACATAGGCTCGGACGGTCTGCTCCAGTTCGATGGGGTGGTATATTTCGTTGCTGTATATGATACCTCGGTGTAGATTGTCGACAATCACCTTATAGCCTATCGGCGAGTGTTCTATGACGAGTGCGTCGACGGCCTGGCCGACTTTGTAGTCCGGGTAGGCATTGCCGAGGAAGCGCTCAAGACGGCCCGATGCAACGATGCGTCCTGTGCTATGGTCGACATATACATATACCGGGTAGATGCCACCGCGACGCATGCGCACCTTCTGTTCGCTGAAGGGCACGAGGAGGTCTTTCGGGAGCCCCCAGTCCATGAAGGCGCCGATATCGTTGACGGCAGCCACCTGTAGGAATGCGAACTGTCCGGTAGTGGCGTAGGGTTTTTCGGTGGTTGCCACGGGGCGGTCTTCGGAGTCTTTATAGACGAATACGTGCACCATCGCGCCGGGAGTCATCTCGTCGGTAACGTATCTGCCGGGGAGGAGAATCTCCGTGTCACTCTCCGGCAGGGCGAGGTATGCACCGAAGTCTGTGAGGCGCCGCACTTCCATGTCCTGGTAGCGGCCCATTTCTATCTGAGTTTTTGTCTGTTTGTGTTCCATGTCAGTCTATTTTCTGCAAAGGAAGCGTTTTTATTCGGATTTTTAGGCATGTTTATGCGGCAACTTCAGAAGTAATGCCGTAAATTTGCACTTATTAATAATACGTAAACATAGAAGTATAGATAATTGTTGATTTGGTATGATGACCGAACAAGACTCTTCAGCGATAGTATTCAGCCACTTCCCGCAGTTTGATGCACGTCAGCGAGCTGCTATCGACGCTCTCGGGGCGCTGTATGCCGAGCATAACAGCCGCATCAATGTAGTGTCGCGCGCCGACCTGGGCAACCTCTACGAGCGCCACGTGCTACATAGCCTCGCTATCGCTGCTTTCCTCGGACCGCTCCGTCCCGGTACGCGCTTCATGGACCTCGGCACCGGCGGCGGTTTCCCCGCCATACCGCTGGCGATAGCCTATCCCGAGTGTACATTCTTCGGCATCGACCGTATAGGCAAGAAGATACGTGTCGCCTCAGAAATTGCCGCTGCCGTCGGACTGGACAATATCAAGTTCTTCCACGGCGACTCCTCTGAGTGCCACGAACGCTTCGACTATGTAGTGAGTCGTGCCGTGATGCCGCTCGCAGGATTGCTGAAAGCCTGCTCCCGTAATATCCTGCGAGGTGTTGAAGCGCCTGGAGCCGTCCCTCCCGGCCTTGTATGCCTCAAGGGTGGCGATCTCGCAGAAGAGATTGCCGAGGCACGTCGTCAGGCGCTCGTAGTGCCTGTGTCGGACTACTTCGACGAGAGTTTCTTCGATACCAAATCAATAGTTTACGTAAATCTCTCTAAATAAACTTCTATGTTGAAAATCAAACAATTCGCCTTCGGCCCACTCGGCGTCAACACTTTCGTGGTGTACGACTCCGGGACGCTCGACGCAATAGTTGTAGACCCCGGCATGACGTCGCAGACGGAGTATGCTACATTTGATAAATATATCAGTGATAACGGACTGAAAGTGCAGCAGATAGTCAATACACACCTGCATATGGACCACTGTTTCGGAGATAACTATGTCCGCGACAAGTACGGTGTGAAGGTAGCTGCCCATGTCGACGATGCCTTCCTCGGCAAAACGATGGCTCGGCAGGCCGCACAGTTCGGTCTACAAGTGACCGACAATCGCGCAGTAAGCATTGATGTGCCCCTCTCCGACGGCGATGAAATCCCTGTGGGACAGTATACATTCAAGGTAATTCATGTGCCCGGTCACTCTCCCGGCGGACTGGCGCTCTACTGTGCCGAGGGCAATATAATGATAGCCGGCGACACGCTGTTCCGCGGGTCTATAGGACGAGCCGACCTCCCCGGCGGCGACATGCAGGAGCTCCTCGACTCGGTGAGCAAGAAGATGTTCACTCTGCCGGACAGCACAGATGTACTCCCCGGCCACGGAGGCCCCACGAAAATCGGTACAGAAAAGGCTACGAACCCATTCTTTAACTGAGTTCGGCAACGAAGGCGAAGTCTGCGCCCGGTTGGGCGAGGTTGAGCCGACCGGAATTCATGCGCCCGTTGCTGCACGCGAAGTCATCGCCCGGATAGTCTGCGGCAGGTACGATATAGTATTTGCCGCGAGCGGACGGGCTTATGTGTTTGTCGAACAGACGACGGCACACATGTCCCATGGTATTGCGCAGATTCAGTTCTACTGCCGGCGCGAGCACGAAATCACGTCCTGTACAAGCGAGCATGTCCATACCGATAGGACCACTGTATGCGTCGCCTATGATGTCCTCCAGTATAGGTGGAAGAGCATCCATGAGGGCGTCGAGCTGTTCGGCCGGAACATGTTCTTCGATAAGGCTGCGGAGCACCTCGTCTCCGGCAAGGAGATTGCTGCTGTATGCTCCGGAGGCCTGAGTGTTGAATACGGAAAAACCGTCGAACCGGCACTTACCGCCGTACATGGAGTAGAGCAGTGCAAAGTCAAACACCTTGTTCAGTCTCAGTTCGCCCATTATCGAGCCCTGGCGTGCGATGGCACCTTCGATGGATTGGCGGCGACTGTCGAGATCGGCTGTCGAGACGGGGATGATGCCGCGGCCTGACGATGACCATGGTAATTTGAGAATTGCATCCTTGGCCTCGGCGACGAAAGCCGTCACCTCGTCGCCGGAATGTAGTTCTACAGCTGCCGGGGCTATAGGGAAGGATAGCTTCTGCGCCAGCCGGGAGGCAATTTCGGCCGACGTGCGGCGATGCGACAGTTGACGGATAGCTTCAAGCGACTCGTCAGAGGGCATCGCTGTCATGGGTACGCCACGTTCGGCGAGCGGGCGTCGGCACGACTTTGACCACCCCCAGGGGGCTGCAATCATGTCATCTTTCCATCCTCCGAATGGTAGCACCTTGATGTCGAATTTGTCGCACATCTGCTTGTACCAGCGCCCGTTGATGCCGTCGTCAATGACAGTGTCACCCTCGTCTCCGAACCATAGCGGAAGCGTCTGACCCGCCATTGCGAGACGCTGTGCCGCAGGCGGAGCAGTGAAGTGATCGACATCGCGGGCGAGTGCAAGATCATTCTGCGGATAGAAAAAGTGCAGGCGTGACATCAGAAAGTGATACCAATTTTGGCAGAAGCGTAGTGGATATTGTGGAAGTCGTGCACCTGAATACCCTCGATGGGGTCGCGGTGCCTGAAGGTGTAGCCCAGGTAGATATAGGAGCAGAAAGTTTTGTTGCGTGCGAGATTGATGCCTAAGCCGGTAGAGACATAAGCGCCCGACTGGAAGTGTGCATGCTCGAGATAGTTGAGCGATACGCCGGCACGCACGCCCCAGAAGAGCAGCGACGGGCGATTCCTGAAGTTGGTACGGAAGTCCACGAAGATGGGGTAGGAGCGTGCCGAGTTTGATGTCATGAAGTCTGCGGCAGCGCCTATGCCGAGGAAATTGATCCATCCGCGGCGCATACCGAAGAAGGCACTGAACTCTATGTCGCTCATATCCTGGTTGGTGAGGTCGATGGAGGCACCTGCATCAGCACCCCAGGCGAAGGCCACGGGGATTCTCTCTTTGTGAGCGTTGGAGTCCTTCTCGCCTGATACGGCTTTTGATTTCTTAGCTTTGGCACCCTTTCGGCCCTTGGTGTTCGAGATATACTCGCCGTCGGTCGCCATCTGCGACTGCCTTTTATCCGGCCGTATACCTCGGCTGAATACCTCCGTGGTGAGCTCGTTGAGGATAGTATCTGCATCGGCGGAAATCACGACAGTGCGTGTGCGCTCTATAAACAAGGTGTCCACCTCGTTCTTGGCAAGTGCCGGCAGTACTACGGCAAGTGCAGTCAGGATGGTGACAAATAATTTTTTCATCAGGCGTTTTTAAAGAACCATATTGACGACCAAGTGTCCTTCTCCTTCATGTCTTCGCATGAGAATCCGGCCTTCTTGGCGGCAGCAATTACTATGGGACGGTCCTCGACATAGAACCCGCTTACACACAGGCGACCACCCGGGCGAAGAGCTGCGGCGTACGCGTCGATGTCCGCTGTGATAACGTTTCTGTTGATGTTGGCGAGGAAGTAATCCACCTGCGTGCCGGCGGGGATGGCCGAGGCGTCGCCGTGGAGGATTCGGAGACAGGAGCTGTCGCCGAGGTTCAGTTTCACATTGTCGATGGCATTGTCTACCGCGGCGGGGTCAATCTCTATACCGAGCACGTCAGCAGCACCGCGCATGCATGCCAGGATGGCGAGGATGGCAGTGCCGGTGCCCATGTCGAGTACCTTGAGGCCCTGCATGTCGTGGCTCAGTATATATTCCATCATCAGCGTGGTGGTGGCGTGATGCCCGGTACCGAATGCCATGCGGGGGTCAATGACTATATCATAGCGGGCTGTGGGCAGGTCGGTGTGGAAGGAACTGTGTACCAGCACTTCGCCGCCTACTACGATAGGCTGGAAATAGTGTTTCTCCCACTCCTCGTTCCAGTCCCGGCCGGGTACGAACTCGGCGGAGTATTCCATCGTGACGTCAAAGGGATTGTCGGCGACAGCCTGCGCGAGGGCCTCGGCGTCGTAGATGGGCGCGGGGACGTATGCTGTCATCTCGCTGCCGTCGGACGACTGTTCGAAAGTTTCGAAGCCAATCTCGCCGAGGTCGGAAGCCAGATAGTCGGCGGCATCGGCGTCGGCAGGGGTCAGACGGAAGCGCACTTCGTAGTAGTCATTCATCGTCGGAGCGGCTCCGACAGGGTGCTTTGTATCTGTGGACATAATGTGGATGCTCTAAAATAATGCACAAAGATACACATTTTTTATGTTAACAATAAAACATTTCGTAAATTTGCACTGTCAAAGCCAGCTCGATGAAAAATAAAGTAGCTCCTACACCCCGGCCGAGTGCCCGTGAAATTTTCTGCTCATACCTGAAGCAGAACGGCCACAGGCAGACCCAGGAGCGCTTTTTTATCATGGACAATGCCTTGGCGCAGAAGGCTCCTTTCAGTGCCAAAGAGCTGCATGAGGTACTCCTTGGTGCGTATTTCACATTATCTCCCGCCACTATCTACAACACCCTCGAGCTTCTATGCCGCGCCGGACTGCTCATGCGCAGCAATTGCATCAATTCGTGTCGCTACTACAGCGGCGATGCAGGGACGACCTGGGTAGAGTGCCGTCACTGCGGTAAGTTACAGCGGGTGAAAGACAGGTCACTGACTGATGCTATATCTACCATAGCCGTGCGAGGATTCACCGCAGGAGCCTTCAATGTGAGCATTACTGGAGTGTGCAGCGCCTGCGCGCGTAAACTCAAAGCTAAAAACGGAATATAATCACAACAATATACCATACAACAAATGAAAGCCGATATACTTTTGGGCCTCCAGTGGGGCGACGAAGGAAAAGGAAAAATAGTTGACGTACTCACCCCTGCCTACGACCTCGTAGCTCGCTTCCAGGGCGGTCCCAATGCAGGCCACACCCTCGAATTCGACGGTCGCAAGCACGTACTCCGCTCCATCCCCTCGGGCGTCTTCGCCGACGGCGGCGTCAAGGTCAACATCATAGGCAATGGTGTCGTTCTCGACCCCGTACTCTTCGCCGAAGAAGCCCGCGCTCTCGAAGACGAAGGCCTTGATCTCCATGCGCGTCTGCACATCTCCACCAAAGCCAACCTCATCCTGCCTACCCACCGACTCCTCGATGCTGCCGGCGAGCGAGCAAAGGGTGCATCCAAGATTGGCACAACAGGCAAAGGTATCGGCCCTACATATACCGACAAGGTATCGCGCCATGGTCTCCGAGTGGGGGACATCCTCCTGCCCGACTTCGAACAGCGCTATCACCGTCTGCGCGACGAACATCTGGAGCGCCTCGCCGCTATGGGCGCCAAGGTGGATGTTGAAGCCTTCGAGAAGCTTCAGACAGCGTGGCTCGATGCCGTCAAGTATCTGGCAACATTCCCCATCGACGAAACCGAATACCTTGTCAACGACGCACTCAATGCCGACAAGAGCATCCTCTGCGAAGGCGCTCAGGGTACTATGCTGGACGTAGACTTCGGTTCATATCCCTTCGTTACCTCCAGCAACACCATCTCTGCCGGCGCATGTACCGGTCTCGGTCTTGCTCCCGGACGTATCGGCAAGGTCTACGGTATCTTCAAGGCCTACTGTACCCGTGTGGGCAGCGGTCCTTTCCCCACTGAACTTATGGACGAAACAGGCGCCGAGATGCGTCGCATCGGCCATGAGTACGGTGCTGTGACAGGTCGTGAACGCCGCTGCGGTTGGCTCGACCTCGTGGCACTCCGCTACGCCGTGATGATAGACGGTGCCACCGACCTCATCATGATGAAGAGCGACGTCCTCGACGACTTCGACACCATCAAGGTATGTACCGAATACATCCTCCCCGACGGTACCCGCACCGATCGCTTCCCCTTTAGCGCCGGTGACAATGCCGAAGGCCCCGGCGATATCGTGCCCGTCTATAAGGAATTCAAGGGCTGGAAGACTCCTCTCACCGAGGTGCGCAGTTTCGACGCGCTGCCTCAGGAGTTCAAGGACTATGTGGCGTATATCGAAAGCGTTGTCGGCGTGCCCGTGAAGATTATCTCCGTGGGTCCTGACCGTACAGCTACCATCATGCGCTGACCTCTCAAGTACATCAAAACACACCTTAATTATAACACCTTAAATCTATACCATGGCTAAAGTGAAACCATTTCGGGGCATCCGTCCGCCCCGGCATCTTGTAGAAGAAGTGGCCTCACGGCCTTATGATGTTCTCAATAGTGAGGAGGCGCGTCAGGAAGCCGATGGCAATCCCAAGTCGCTCTACCACATCATCAAACCCGAGATAGACTTTCCCGCCGGTACCGACGAGCATGCCCCTGAGGTGTACGATAAGGCGGTGGAGAACTTCAAGGCCTTCCGCTCAAACGGCTGGCTGGCGCAGGACGATACCGAGCACTACTACATCTACGCCCAGACCATGAACGGGCGCACGCAGTACGGTATCGTAGTGGCCGCAAATGTCGCTGACTACATGGAGGGACGCATCAAGAAGCACGAACTCACCCGCCGCGACAAGGAGGAGGACCGCATGAAGCATGTCCGCATCAACAATGCCAATGTCGAGCCGGTGTTCTTCGCCTTCCCTGACGATGCCGACCTCGAAGCGGTGATACGCGAAGTGACTGCCGGCGAACCGGAGTACGATTTTGTCGCTTCCGACGGCTTCGGACATCATTTCTGGGTGGTGGACGATGCTCTTACGGAGCGCATCACGCGTGCTTTCGAGGCTATCCCATACCTCTATATCGCTGACGGGCATCATCGCAGTGCCGCGGCAGCTCTCGTGGGCAATGAAAAGGCGCAGCTCAATCCCGAGCACCGCGGCGATGAGGAGTACAACTACTTCCTCGCCGTAGCCTTCCCGGCCTCGCATCTCAATATCATCGACTACAACCGTGTGGTGAAGGATCTCAACGGGCTCACACCACAGGAATTCCTGACACGCATAGAGCAGAATTTCATCGTAGAGGACAAAGGCACTGAGATATATTCTCCGGCAGCGTTGCACAACTTTGCGCTCTACCTCGACGGTCGCTGGTATTCGCTCACAGCGCGCCCCGGAACTTACGATGACAATGACCCCATCGGCGTACTTGACGTGACGATTTCGTCCGACCTCATCCTCCGTGATATAATCGGTATCACCGACCTGCGCAGCGATAAACGCATTGATTTCGTAGGCGGCATCCGCGGTCTGGGCGAACTGAAACGTCGCGTCGACTCCGGTGAGATGGCTTTCGCCCTCGCACTCTATCCGGTGAGCATGAAGCAACTGATGGACATTGCCGACAGCGGCAATATCATGCCTCCTAAGACCACATGGTTCGAGCCTAAACTTCGCTCGGGTCTTGTAATTCATTCGCTGGAAGACTAAAGTCATCGCAGCACACTAACATCAACAGCGTCGGACGGACGTCGATATCAAACAGGTAATATGCAGATTATAGATACCATCAACGACGTCCTCTGGACGTATATCCTCGTAGGTGTACTCCTCGGAGCGGGATTGTATTTCACAATCCTGCTGCGGGGAGTTCAGTTTACCATGCTCGGCGAGATGATGCGTACCCTTGTACGCAGCGGTCGCAAGCACGATGATGCAGCCGACCGGGCTCTGCCGCGTGGACGAACTATCAGTTCTTTCCAGGCCTTCGCCGTGTCGCTGGCGGCGCGTGTGGGTACGGGTAATATCGCCGGTGTTGCCATCGCCATAGCTCTCGGCGGTCCCGGAGCTGTATTCTGGATGTGGGTGGTGGCGATTCTCGGTGCGTCGAATGCCTTCGTGGAGTCGACGCTGGCGCAGCTTTTCAAGGTGCGTGGCGAACACAGTTATCGGGGAGGTCCTGCCTACTATATCTATCTCGGTCTGAAGAGTCGCGCCTATGCCGTGACCTTCGCAGTGCTCATCACCGTCACCTTCGGTCTGGCTTTCAACTCCGTTCAGTCCAATACGATAGCTATTGCTCTCAATGGGACCTTCGGTTTCGAACCGCTATGGACGGGAGTAGGACTTACTGCTGCTACCTTATTCATCATATTTGGGGGAATACAACGCATCGCACGCCTCAATCAGATTGTTGTGCCTGCAATGGCATTGCTCTATATCCTCCTGGCGCTGTGGGTGATAGTTACTAACATAGGGAGTTTCCCGTATGTGATGGCTATGATAGTCGAGAATGCCTTCGGTATCGATCAGGTGATGGGTGGCGGAGTAGGCATGGCCATGATAATGGGTATCAAGCGCGGACTGTTCAGCAACGAGGCCGGCGAAGGTTCAACGCCAAATGCCGCAGCTACGGCAGCCGTGTCGCACCCTGTCAAGCAAGGTCTTATACAGACCCTCGGCGTATACGTCGATACGCTGCTTGTATGTACTGCTACGGCATTCATCATCCTTTGCAGCGGTGTGTTCGACTGCGGCCTGACGGGTATCGAACTTACCCAGTACGCCCTCGCCACGCAGGTGGGCGAGTATGCCTCAGTCTTTGTCGCTATAGCCGTGCTGCTTTTTGCCTATACGAGTATCATTGCCAACTACTATTATGGCGAGACGAATCTTTATTTTATCCGTCGGTCCAAGCGGCTGATATTCGTGTTCCGTCTATGTGTGGGCGCGGTGGTGATGACAGGTACGTTGCTTACGCTGGATACAGTATGGGCTATGGCGGATATCACTATGGCGTTGATGACGCTGTGCAATATCATCGCTATCCTGCTGCTGGGCAAGTATGCCCGTCGAGCGCTCGTCGACTATCGCCGGCAGCTCAAGGAGGGCAAGGACCCGCAGTACAGCGCCGATACTATCCCCGAAGCCGATACTCCTTGTTGGCCTAACAGCTTGTCATAACAGGTGTCCGGGTTTACTCCGCACCTCACCTGTGAAGGTACCTCACCTGACCGGCGAAGGTATTACTTTTGCTCCGCACCGAACTGGCGAAGGTACTCCTCGGCGGTGAGTTTCAGTTCGTCGTACCAAGCGTCGCCGAAATGACGGCGTAGAGGACCTTCAAGGAATTGATATGCACGGACACCCTTGCTGCGACCGAGCACCTCGGCGCACTTGCATATACGCCAGCGATGCAGATTGACAGCCGTGAGGTCACCTATCTTCTTGAGGCGTACGGGGTATAGATGGCACGATACGGGTTTGCGGAAGTCTATACGCCCTTCGTGGTAGGCCTTTTCGATGGCGCAAAGCCAGGAGCCGTCGGGTCCTACGGTGGCGAAGGCGCACAGGCCGCCGTCTATGAGCGACGTCACCTCGTCGCCCTCGCAGTCGATATAGCTTACACCGTTGTTCTCCACCTCCATACGACCGGCGGGGAGCATGTCATCCATGATTTCAGGTAAAATGTTGCGTATTTTGTCGGCCTCGCCCGGGGCAAGCGGCGCGCCGGCATCGCCGTCGAGACAGCATTGTCCGTGGCAGGCGTCGAGGTCGCAGATGAAATATCGTTCTATTAAATCGAGGCTTACGATGGTGTCCTGTATCTGTAGCATTTGAAGTCTTGTTTGGCGGAAAATTGTTCCGGTGTTGGAGTATATTTGCAGGAATGTGATTCCTGTGATGATGCTTGATTCGGTGTCGTCAGATTGCTGTGTGCCAATCGGTCTACAGCCGGTTGTTGGCCATGCCTATACCGATGAGACGGTCGTATCGTTCGCCCGGACGTCGGTGGTAGACTTTCACCAGGTACTCGTTGACGGTCTGATACTTGTCGCCTTCGATGCCGGCAGTGTACCCTCGGCGAGCCCCCGGTGGCACGATGAGATACTGATAGTTGTATGCGCCCTGCTTGAGTAGCATGGAGCGTTCATAGAGTCCGCTCTCGGGGTTGAATGTCATGCGGGCGTTGTCGTCGAAGCGGCGTAGGGTGAAGTCGCCGTCGAGGAATATCATGGCACTCTGCGAGTCGGGGTAGTCGAGGCTGAAGTGTACCACACCGTAGTCCGCCTCAGTGGCGCCATTGTCACTGTCGTATTCGCGGACGAAGAAACGGCCGTGTTGCGTCTGGTCGTAAGAGTATGATTCGCTGTCGCGGCGTTCGTCGGTACCAAGGGTGAAGTGGTAGTAGGGGTAGAAGTATTCTATTTCGGCCACACCCATGCCGGGGTATGAGGTGCTCACCGTCTCGAAGCGTCGGTACTCGTTGCCGGCTTCGAAGATGAGCGGCATCATGTGCTCGTAGTGAGCGCGAGCCCCTACCAGCTTGAGCGGGTGGGGGAGGGCAGCCTCATTGTCGAGACGCCCATTCTGCTGCACCGTCACGAGCAAGTCGTTGAATGGGTCGCGTATGCCGGCATTCTCTGTATCGACAACGATGCTCACCTGCTGGTGGCTGTTGTTGAAGTCGATATCTGTCTGCCCAGCTGCCTCTACCGCGACGGGCACGGTGCCTTCCGATACCATGAAGCGGCACTGCAATACGGGCGTGTCCGGATCGCTCTCGGGGTAGACTTTCAGCAGATAGTTGCCGGATACGGTAGGCGTCACCTGCTCGTTCGGTATCGTGAGTGAGTAATGAACATAGTGAACCGTTGTGCCACGGGAGAAATCGTAGTCGTCAATTGTGCCCTCGTTGAAGCCGTCGAGGTATTCGAATTCCGACAGTCCGGATGGTTGCCAGTTGGCATTGCAGTGCGAGAGGGAGTAGCGGAAATATTCGCGATCCTCAGCTATCTGGTCGAACTGAATGTTGATTATGTCCGACGAGCCGAGCACGGCCACCGCGGGAGCGAAGGGGTATCCGTCAAGACATACCTGCAGCGTGTGTATGCTCTCGTCATATATGCCGGTCATAGTATCTGTGCCCTGAGCTGAGGCACTGATATTCACGAATATAAGCAGCATGACAATTGCAGGCACTACGGAAGTGTAGTAGCAGCTGCGCTTTGTACGGGCAGGGACTATATTCATAGCTTGTTGTACGGCTTGAGGTCGTGTGTGCAGTGATTTCATAGCCATTTGACAGGTTCGATGCCGTGGGCGCGCAGATAGTCGTTTGCTTTCGAGAAATGCCGGCAGCCGAAGAAGCCACGGTAGGCCGAAAGAGGCGACGGATGCGGAGCCTCCAGTACGAGATGGCGACTGCGGTCTATGAACGCGCCCTTGCGTATTGCGTAGGAGCCCCAGAGGAGGAATACTATGCCCTCGCGGCCGTCGTTGAGAGCGCGTATAGCGGCGTCGGTGAGTTGCTCCCAACCGTGACCCTGATGAGAGCCGGGGCTGTGGGCTTCTACGGTGAGAGTTGCGTTGAGCAGCAGTACACCTTGCTCGGCGAGATAACTAAGGTCTCCGTCGGTGTGCGGCGGCAGCCCGATGTCGGTCGACATTTCCTTGTAGATGTTGACCAGCGACGGGGGGATAGCCACCCCGGGGTTGACGGAGAAGCACAGACCGTTGGCTTGGCCGGGACCGTGGTAGGGATCCTGACCAAGTATCACCACCTTGACCTTGTCGAACGGACATGCATCGAAGGCGGCGAAAATCCTGCTCGGTGCAGGATATACTGTTGTTTCGGCATATCTCTGGCGGACGTAGCGCGTAAGTGTGTCGAAATAAGGGCTTTCCCATTCCGACGCGAGGGCGCGCTGCCATCCGGATTCTATCTTGACGTTCATTTTTTGCAGAGGATGAAGAACGCTGAACGTTCATTTTTTCTGTATTCTTTTGCAAAGCTACGAAAAAAATAGTAATTTTGCATTGTATTATTGCGACGAGCACCTGTATTTCAATGGATAGAATAAAGGATTCCGGTTCCTTAGATTAGGGTTCGATTCCCTACAGGTGTACTACTTTCTGAGCCTGCATCAAGATATTTATGCAGCCATGTAACACTTGTTCTCTCTGTAATATTCTTTGCTTACACACATACTTGATTTACTATCGTGCTCAATGACTGAGTTGTTGTTGGCACTAAGACCTCTACCGTTCACTACGATGTGGGGGCTCTGTGATACTGTGAATTTGTGGCAAAATGTTCTGATTTTCGAGATATTTAGTAATTATTTTACAAATGAACTTTAAATTTTGACTTTTGGCGTATAATTATGCGAAAAGTGTGCACCGATGGATGGTGTTTTGATAGTTTTTTAGTAACTTTGGCACGAAATAAGTGTGATTTTGGCAATATTTTTATTCTAAGGATAATTCAAATTATAATCATTAATATTTAACCAATCATTTT
The DNA here is from genome assembly GCA_947174915.1 of uncultured Porphyromonadaceae bacterium. Lineage (GTDB taxonomy): Bacteria > Bacteroidota > Bacteroidia > Bacteroidales > Muribaculaceae > CAG-873. The sequence goes on from CAMWKV010000019.1 coordinate 21,045, forward strand.
CAGTATGAAAAAACGATTTGCTTACACCATGGTGGGCTCGTTGATACTGGCATTCTCCGGCGCGGTTGCTTCGGAGTATATCACTGCCTCGTCGACGACAACTGACCATGAAAAGTTTGCACAGACACGTGCAAAGCGTCCTCGCAAGTCGAAGGCAGCTCCGGCAGTGACGCCGAAGAAAGTATCTGCCGGAGAGAAGCCTCTCTATGGTGTCATGCACTATCAATTCGATGGCTCTATGCAGGGCTTCGTCGGTCCCGTACAGATCAATAAGTACGCCAGTAAGCACACCGTACTGGGCAATTTCAATAAGCCCAACGCATTCTGCGGTGTATATTTCGACGGTAAATACCTCCAGTCGTACTATAACCCCGACAATGGTTCCAATGTGACCTACATCACTTACGATGCTACCACCTGGGAACCCCTCACGGGCGAATGGAACTATATAAACGGCATAAACGGCGGTGCTCCCGTGGCCGACATGCTTCCCTATGCACTTACCTACGACCATACAACCGGCCGTATCTTCGGTTGTTTCTATGCCAACGCATATCTCTGGTGGATCGGTTCGAGCGATGCTCAGTTCGGTTACTTCGACATAGAGAATCCGTTCGAGCCCGTCACCATCCTCAACCGCGAGCTCCCCGAGCGACTCCGCGCTGCCGCTACCGACAAGGACGGCCAGGTGTGGGGTCTTGCTTATTCAGGCAATCTCTATAAGATCAACAAGTTCACCGGCGAAGCAACAGCTACCGGTACTACTGTTGAGCTTTATTCTGCCGAAGGTTCCACCGATATGCCTTTCAGCAGCTACGGTCGCGAATCTATTGCAGTAGACTGGGAGACAGGTGATTTCTATCTTGCCTACGGCGATGATATGGATGACAGCTACGTCGGCAAGTTCAACCCCCAGACCGGTGATTTCGAACTCCTTGCAGACTACAGCTATTCCTTCAACGACTGGGAGTACGGTGATCAGTTTACCGGCCTCTTCTTTGTGCAGAAGGCTGAGGCTACCGATGATGTCATCCCCGTTGCTGTGAGCGATCTTGCCATTATGGCCGTAGGTACCGATCTCAAGGCTGCCGTGACATTCACCATGCCCTCTGTTGATACCAACGACCAGGCTATCGATGCCGATTTCGAATGGTTCATCACCAACGGCAACGATCAGCTCGCAACAGGTACTGCTCACTCCGGAGCCAACGTCACCACTACCGTAGACGTTACCGTCGGCGGTTCGACCGCAATCGTAGTGTACACCTCCCTTGATGGTCACAACTCCGCCTCTGCCACCAAGCAGACATTCATCGGCGAAGACGAGCCCGTAATCTGGGGTGTGCCCGAAGTAGATGCCGGCGATATGACCGCAACTATCTACTGGGAAGAAGCCTACGCCAAGAACAATGGTAACCTCGGCGATCTTACCTACAAGATCACCCGTATGCCTGATGAGGTAGTAGTGGCAGAAGCCGCCACCGGTACCAAGTTCACCGACAAACTCACCAGCGAGTACAAGACCCGCTACACTTACGTCATCGAGCCCAAGGCCGGTTCGACCACCGGTGCAGCCGTTACCTCGCGTGCAGCATGGATAGGCAAGTATCTCGCCCTTCCCTATGCCGACGACTTCTCCGATGAGAGCCGCTTCCTCGAGTATCCCTTCATCGATGCCAACGGTGACTACAACATCTGGGAGCACACCACACGTTCAGGTGGTGCTGCCATGTATCCCGCCAACGACGAAGCAGCCGACGACTACCTCCTCATCGGTCCCTTCAAGATGGACGCCGGTGTCACCTACGCATTCCACATGAGCGCCGACGGTCACAACATGAATGAAACCATCGCTCTCTATGTGGGTACAGACGCTAACAATGTGGCATCCTTCTCTACCGAGCTCGTTGCTCCCACCCTGCTCGAGCCTATGAAGGGTACCAAGGCCTTCGACGTAACGTATGAACCCGCCGAAGCAGGCGACTACTACTTCGGTATCAAGGCTTGCACACCTCATGGCTCACAGTATATATATGTGTATGAAGTAAGCGTGAAGGCTATAGGCGGCACAGCCCCAGCAGCTCCCACAGCATTCGAAGCCGTGCCCGGTGCTACCACCGCTACCCTCAACTTCAATCTCCCCGAGACCGCTGTTGACGGTTCCAAGGTAGAAGGTCTCACCGAAGCACGTATCTATCGCGACGGCGAACTCATCGGTACCCTTACCGAAGGCATCGCAGCCGGCGCAGCTGTAAGCTACGTTGATGAGGATGCTGTAAGCCGCGGCTACCACAGCTACTCTGTAACTGCCGTGAACGCCGAAGGCGAAGGCAAGTCCGCCACACAGCAGCTCTGGCGCGGTGCCGACATGCCCGGTCGTCCCTCGAACCTCCGCTTCTGGGAAGACCTTGATACTCCCGGCCTCATCCACGCTACTTTCGAGCATCCCAAGCGCGGCTACTATGGTGGCTATGTGAACCCCGCCGAAATCTACTATCTCGTCGACTACCTCACTATGAACGGTAATGCCGGTGTCATCGAGCTTGGCTACGGCACAGAGCATACCTTCCAGCTCCCCGGTGATGTAACTACTCAGACTGCCTTCGCAGGTTCTATCTACGGCCGCAACAGCTCCGGCTCCGTAGCCTCCAGCGGCAACTGGCTCACTCAGACCTGTACCATCGGTAATCCCGATGTGCTCCCCATCCAGGAGACATGGCCCGACCAGTCCGGTAAGACTGCATGGACAGGTCAGACCACCGATGAGGACGAAGAACTCTTCGGCGCATTCTGGAACATCTCCTACGGTGACCTCACTTCCATCCAGCCCCAGGATAACGACCACGGTATGATGGCTCTCGGTACCACCCACAACGGTGGCGGCAAGCGCATCCTCTCACCCCGCTTCACTGTAGAAGGTACTACTAACCCCTCCATCGTATTCTACTACCACTACACTCCCGACGTCCTCGACTTCAACCTCGAAGTAATCGTTGAGGACCAGCCCATCCGCGTACTCGAAGAACTGAATCTCGACGCCGCCAACTCCGGCAAGTGGATCCGCAAGGAAGTATCGCTGTCCGAATTCAAGGGCACCAAGTACATCCAGCTCGCATTCCACGGCCACGGCAATGCTGCCGAAGAATTCGTAGCCTTCGACAATGTGACCATCTCCGACCTTCGTCGCAACGACCTCAAGGTGATGAGCTTCACCGCTCCTGTCAAGGTTGCCGCCAACGATGAGGCTGAACTCGCTCTCACCGTGCGCAATGCCGGTGGCAACGATGTCAATGCCGGTGACTATACCGTAC